>JAHJOQ010000020.1 GCA_018820315.1 Candidatus Zixiibacteriota bacterium
TACCCTCGGAATAAAACCATGCCGCTATGACGGCGAAGAGATGACTCCGGCGTCCATGCCGAACAGAGGACAAATACGTCGAATAATAGCCCTTGACAACGCGCTCTCAGAGATGACGATTCTTCAGGGTTTCTCAGCAAGCCCTATTGTAAGAATGGGTGTGCAGTCTGCTAAAGTAAATGACCCAATAATGCGATAATATGTACATGAGCCACCGGCGCATATTGATATTGATCATATTGCTTCTCTCTGCAAGTCGTCTCTCAGCAACAGAGACCATCGCAGAGATCAAGAAAGCATCATCGCCATCGCAGATAGACAGCATGCGTGCGCTTCAGGTATTACTGCCAATAGGGTACGACGCTGATACTCCAAGCCGTGCACCAAGATTCCTTCCGGAGGTGCAGTGCACAGCTCGAATGGTCGGGTCGTCTTACTGGGCAGTTGATAGCTGGCTTGCAGGCGATGAACTCTACAAGGTCTATCAGGATGTTGAACTGCTCGGCAACGACTGCACGTACCCGGTCTCCGTAACACACACAGCATTCGAAATCGAGTTCTTGTATCCGGGAACACTCTGGGTACAGGCGGACATCGAGGCCCTCGATCCGGATGTATCCACAGAGAACTGTCCCTATCCCGGTTATGTCCTCGGCATTACCGAAGACCTTGGATTCCTCGTACCGGGTGAGGGCAGCTATCTTATCATCATGCCGTTTGACGAACCGGTAGTCGTAGACGGACCGTATTTCGCAGGGTGCTACTTCGGGGGGCCGGTTTATGAAATGGGCCCAGCCTTAATCACTGACGATGATCCTTACGCCTGCGTCTCATGGAACGATTGGGGTGAAGGCTATATCGATCTGATATCGAACCCATATTTCAATTTCCCCGGCAATTTGGTCATGTACTCGCTCGGATACTCGTCTGAGGCGCAGACTGAACTGACCAAAGTGAGGTTTTACACCCCAACAGACAGCAGCTCTCAGTCAGGTCAAATACAGCTCTGTGCTGCAGAATCGGCAGACACAATAACTTACTGGTCGTGCAAATTCGAATATTACTTTGCCGGCGGATGGAATCTCATCGGAGATGATGCCACTTCCGATGTGACCCTTCGAAACAGCGTGTCACCGGCGACTATCAACCCCGGATTCGCAGCAACCTGGAATACGACCGGTCTCGCAGAGAGCTGGTACTCGGTCAGGACTCAGCTATACACTACTTCTGACACTTACACAGCGGATACGATTGACATCTATGTGGATAATACACCACTTAAGCCATTATTCACCAATCCAATAGATGGCGATGCTATATGTGATACTTCAACCATAATTGCCACGATTCAGGACGAAGATGTCACCTTCGTGCAGTTCGAAATTCGCGAGTCCTCGAACACAATCACAATGCCATTACCGTTTCTGAATCAGCAGATGTATGGCGATGTCGATGGCGACACTCTCGACGGGAATCATTCATATCAGGCGGAATTCGGTGAATATTTCAACGGTCCAACCGCTGTGACGAGCATATTGTCCTACTTCGCTAACCAAGGCTACACCGATGTCATGAAGGAGGCTGGCACATCACTTTCGACTCGGCAGATGGTCGAAAAGATCGCAGATTCAGCCCGTACACGGCTGCGGATGGGATCGCAGGACGACAATCTGCTCGGAGCACTGCGTTCACACTTGATAGCCAATGGCAACCGGTTTCGAGTCGATTTGCTCGATGATGTCGATCTCAATGAGTTGCTCTATTTGACAGCCTACCGCAACGGCGCGGTGCTTCTCGGCATAAGCCAGCCATTTGGACACTGGCTCGGCCTGAGAAGTCTCACCATGCCGGCAGCGACCGACGGATCTGTCGAATGCATGCTCTACGACACTCGCGGAGGTACCGAAGTTGTATCTGGCATCGGATTCGCACCCACTCTGCAAGTTGACTATCAGGGATCAATGCGGGTCGTCGATCGGGTGGCGGCAATATATCCGAAAGCTGACACTGCCTATCGCGAGGTTATCGGAGGCGATTTCAATGCTGCTGATGGCTGGAGTTTCTTCTGGAATGCCTCGTCAAAGCCCGAAGGCAGCTACATGCTCGCGGCAGTCGGAATCGATATCACCGGCCATGTCGGTCAAGGCACCGCATGGATCGAATTAAAGTGCGCATCTCCGTGGGTGCCGGGTGATGCCAACGGGTCCGGTTTCATTGACATCGATGACGTAGTCTACACAATCGCGTA
>JAHJOQ010000021.1 GCA_018820315.1 Candidatus Zixiibacteriota bacterium
CGACTATGCCGATAGCACATATCACTCACTGTTCGCACGTTGCGTGTACTCCGATAGTGAAGTTTTGAACTCAGATACCATTAGCGTCTTGATTGACAACTCTGAATCACGACCCCAGTCGGTGGTTTTGGAGCAGCCTGATGACATCACTGATTCATCATTCACACTCATATGGGAAGCATCGAAAGCGGTCGATTTCAATTCTTACAGAGTATTCACATCTGAGTCCGCAGGTGTCACAACTCAGGCGACGTTGCTAGCGACAATCGTTGACAATGAGCAGATTTCATTACAAGTAAATCATCCACACGACAATTACACCAGGTTTTATCGAATCTTTACTTACGATGTGTTTGGATTGTTCTCAGGCAGCAACGAAATCAGCGTAACGACTTTGAACATCAGCCCAGACGCTCCAGAGCTATTAAGTGCAAGCGAGCTGGGTGATAATGAAGTGAGACTTGCGTGGACTATGATCGATGCGCACGACTTCGCTAAATACGATATTCTAAGGAAAGGTCAATATACTGGTTTTGAATCGATATCTTCTTCTTCATCTTTCGAAGACACCACCTACATAGACCGCACTGTGGACGGGCCAGGAACATATTATTTCAAAATCAGGGTTGTGGACACAGGGGACTCATCCGCAGTCAGTGATGAAGTTGAAGTGTGGGTGTCTGATCCTCGCCCAAGTATTTCCAGCTTGGTGTCCGCTGCCTCTCAAACAGAAACAGCAGTCCAACTAATTTGGAATTCATGCTCCGATGCGGACTTCTTGAGATATCGGGTTTTCAGGGGAAACGATGTCAATGTGGGCGAAGAAAGTACATTAATCGTAGAATCCACATCGCACATAGACACAGCGTTTACGGACAACACAGTTTATCCCGGGTCTACGTATTATTATCGACTTTATGTATGGGACTCAAATGGCTTCAGCAAGGCGAGCGAGGCACTTCCAGTGACTGTCGTTGACGAACTGCCCGAACCTGCTGAGTTGGTTTCCTGCTTGGCTGATGCGGACAGTTCGTGCTGCCTGAGGTGGTCCGAGTGTGTTGCAGTTGATTTCGACTACTACAGGCTGTGCAGGAGCGACCAGCCTAATGTATCGGTCACATCACCGACTGCTGCGGTCATTTACGAAAGCACTGACACGTCCTATGTCGATTATCCGGTGGATGCGGCAGAGGGCTACTACTACAGAGTTTTCGTGTATGATCTTGGCGGCAATGCATCAGGTAGTAACGAAATCTACGTGCAGTCGCCCGATTGCTGTCTTGTGGCCTATTGGACATTCGATGAAGATGAGAGCGGGATTGCATTCGATGTTTCAGGGTATGGAAATCACGGAGTGATTCACGACGCGACACATGTCGGCGGCGTCGTGGGAAAAGCCCTGCAACTGGATGGGAATGATTACGTTGAGGTCCAGAATGCGCCCAGTCTAAACCCAATCGGCGCAATAACCCTTGAGGCGTGGTACCGTCCTAACTCGAATGGAGGCGGTGCAACTCCTATAATCGACAAAGGCTACATTCAGCATAGCGGACCCTTTTATCAGTATCATTTAAGTTCAACAGGGGACCTAAGCTCCAGTGGGTATGGGCATGCGAAATTCGAGTTTGTTGTAGGTGTCATCCGAGATGACTGGGCATATACGCCTTCCGATTTCTGGACTGCGGGCGTGTGGTATCACCTAGTCGGCACCTATGACGGGCAGTACATGAGGCTGTACGTAGACGGTGATTTGATCGATTCAGAACCAGCTACAGGAAACATGCAAGATTATGGCAAAAACGTGTTTCTTGGCAAGTTCTCAAATCTTAATCAGTATCTAGTTGGTGCAATAGACGAGGTGCGCATTTACAATCGCGCTCTGAGTCAGTCAGAAGTCGTCCAGCGTTTCCATCTCAAGTAGTGCATTCTGAGAATGATCGATATTCGACGTACAGTCGTATGGATTCATGCAAAGCTAGACGAATTGGCACAAGAAGGTGAGTGGAGAAAGGCCGGAGTCTCGAACCCCGCCCTCCCCCACTCCCTCATTGACAAATCCAACAAAACCCGTTAATTACCCCCAAGACAATCTGAATTACCTGTCTAATAGCAGCGGAATCGCCAAAAAAACCAATCTTTCCTGCCGACTATGAAGTATAAGGTAATATGACACTTAGAACTAACAGACTCACCGCAATCGCTCTGATCGCGATTCTCATGTTCATGTCGCTTGCGCCAATCGCAGCGGCTGAATCGGTCAACCCGAGCAGAGTCACAATCGCGCGGTTGAAATACTTCGGAGGTGGCGACTGGTATTGGGGAAACTCCTCGCTGCCGAATCTGATCAACTATATCAAGCAGAATACTTCCATCCCGATATCTGACGACGAAGTCAGGGTCAGCTTGCAGGACGACCGGCTTTTCAACTTTCCTTTCATATATATAACCGGTCACGGCCCTATCAGACTCGCGGTTGATGAGGCCGACAAACTGAATCACTATCTCACATCGGGCGGATTCCTGTTTGCGAATGATTCGTACGGTCTCAGGGAATCGTTTGTCGACGCCATGAAGGACGTGTTCCCCGATATCGATCCGGTCGAGATTCCGTTCACGCACGGGCTTTTCTCGTGCTACTACTCATTCCCGAACGGTTTACCCAAAATCCACAAGCAT
Organism: Candidatus Zixiibacteriota bacterium; assembly: GCA_018820315.1. Taxonomy (NCBI): domain Bacteria; kingdom Pseudomonadati; phylum Candidatus Zixiibacteriota; species Candidatus Zixiibacteriota bacterium. The sequence continues at coordinate 2,677 of JAHJOQ010000021.1, forward strand.
GATGGTTTGCCTCCGCAGGCGTATGGATGGTTCTCCGAGGGGCGTCTTGTGGCGCTGCTCGCGTACGAATCCGACATCGGCGATGGCTGGGAGGACCCGCAGGTTCACAACGATCCTCAGGAGGTTCGGGAACAGGCTTTCAAGATGGGGGTTAATATACTTACATGGGCTTTAATGAATTGAAAGGTATATAGTTATGTCGACCCAGGATGACATCTTAACGCTGACCGACCGGTTGAAGAGTCTGCGAAGATACATGCTCTTCTGCCGTTCGACTTTCGGCGCTATCTTGATTCTCACATCGCTGCTGGCGGCTTTCGCCGTAGCAAACCTGCTGCATGCAGCATTCCATCTTCCGATCTGGGTCAGGGTCGCCTACCTGATAGTGACTGCAGCTGTTCTGATTGCTCTATCCTATCGATATATTATCTCGGCGTTCATTTTCAGCCCGGCGCTGGAGACTGTGTCTCGTCAGGTCGAACGGAAATACCCACATCTCGAAAATCGCCTGATTGCATCGCTACAGCTTGAACGGCACCTTCACGAGAATCGCGAGAGTTTCTCGGTCGACATGATTCGAGCGTTGATCGCGCAGACGAGCAAGACTGTCGAAGGTCTCAACCTCAAGGCAAGTTTCTCGAACAATCCTCTCAAGAGACTCGCGAAATATTCCGGCACAATTGCGGGAGTGGTCATTCTGCTCGCATTCCTGACGCCGGGACTGTTCTGGTCATCGCTGCATGTCTTCTCGCATCCACTCACCGAGATAGATGTTCCGAAAACCTACGATATATACGTCCAACCGGGTACGGTAGAGGTCTTGAAGTACGATCCACTTGAAATCACGGTCATTGTCAAAGGAGAGAAACTGCCTAAGTCAGCGGAGATGTTCTGGGATAACTCCGATGAGGGGAGCAACTGGCGATCCGATGCTCTCGAGAAATCATCGGTGGCGGCAATATCGACCAATCTCGGATCAGCACTCGGCATCACGTCCGATTCGATGACATTTACTTATGTATTCAAAGACATCAAGCACAGTTTCCGGTATTTCGTGAGAGCTGGACGTGAAGAGTCCGACGAGCATTCGGTGACAGTGGTTGACAAACCGAGGATCACCGGACTGAAGCTGACCTATATGTATCCGAAGTACACGCGCCTGAAAACTCTGGTGATCGACGAGAATGACGGCAACGTACAGGCGCTGAAGGGAACTCAGATCAAAGTCGAGCTAAGAACGAACAAGCCGGTCGAGACTGGTTCGCTCGTCTTTTCGGATGGATCAGCCATGGAGCTGACATGCGGCGACACACTCTCTGCGGCTACTATCACGGTGGCCGGCAACAAATCTTATCATGCCGAAGTGACAGATCGCTCCGGTTATGCGAATCCCGATCCTATCGAATACAGAATTACGCAACTTGAGGACGCATATCCTGAACTCTACATGGTCAGCCCTGCGGGCAACGTCGATCTCGATGATCTGATGGCGGTGAGTCTGATTGCGAATCTGGCTGACGATTTCGGATTCACGAAACTGAATCTGAACTATGCGATGCATCTAAGCCAGACTGAGCAGTGGGATGCTGTCGAGGAAATCGCGATCGCACATGACAAATCCGATCAACAGGTGGACTACTTCTGGGATCTCGCCAACATAGGCATGGTTCCCGGAAGCTGGATCGAATATTATCTTGAAGTATTCGACAATGACTATGTCTCCGGTCCGAAATCAACCAAGGGCCCGGTCATGGCAGTAAGGCTGCCGACTTTGGATGAACTCTTCGCTGAAATCGAAACGTCGAGAGAAGACCAACTCGAGAAGTATGTCGAGTCTTTGCAGCAGCAGAAGAAGATCACCGATGAGTTTGAGAAGCTTGCTCAGGAGCTCAAAATGGAAAGCGAGCTTGATTGGGAGTCAAAGAAAGATATTGAGTCGGTCGCAAACAAGCAGCAAAAGCTTCTGAACGATCTTGACGAGATGGCGAGGCAGTTCGACGAAGCGAATAAGAAAGCGCAGGAGAACCAGCTTCTCAGCCTGCAGATGGTGCAGAAGCTCGCGGAGCTTCAGAAACTCTTCGAGGAAGTCGCCACTGATGAGATGAAGGAAGCGATGAAGAAATTGCAGGAAGCGCTCGCCAAAATGGATAAAGACGAGGTCGAGAAGGCGCTCGATCAGTTTGATATGTCACTCGAAGACATCATGAAAAATATCGAACGGGCGATTGCGCAGCTCAAGCAGGTCCAGGTCGACCAGATGATGCAGGACATGATCAGACAGGCCGAGGAAATCCTGAAAAGCCAGCAGAACGTCAATTCGCTGGCAGAAAAGAGCAAGAGCAGCGACCTCCCGAAGGCTGCGCCGAAAGAACAAAACGTCAGAAACTCGATGGAAGATCTGAAGAAGAGAGCCGATGAACTTGAGAGCCTGATGAATGAAGCTCAGATGAGCGATAATCCGGATGCGAACAAATTCTGTTCCGCAACCAAACAATCGGGGGCTGAGCAACCGATGGAAGAGATGATTGCGAACATGAATCAGAGCGATAAAGAGAACTCCAACGAGTCGGGCGAGCAGGCCGAGGCAAAGCTTCAGGATATGCTCTCGCAGATGCAGGATTCTCAGGCGGCATTGAGCATGAGTATGGGTGCAGAAATGGCCCAAAAGATGCGCAAGGCTCTCGATGACATTTTCTACCTGAACGATAAACAGGAAGAGCTTTACAATGATGTCACGGCGTATTCCGGTCCATCCGCGGAACTCCGGGAAATTGCAGAGGACCAGCAAAAACTTCAGAATCATGCAGAATGGCTTGAAGACTATTTGTTCGAGCTTTCGAAACAGTCGGTCTTTATGCAGAAGCAGATCGATAAACTGATGCAGTTCTGCATGTCACAGATGTCTCAGTCGACCAAGGCGCTCACGGAGATGAACGGCATGTCGTCGATCAATGCTCAGACGGAGGCGATGTACTCTTTGAATCAGGCTTCGCGAATGATCATCGAGTCGCTGAACTCTCAGAAGCAGTGCAACTCCACCTGCAATAAACCGAATGATAACATGTTCAAGAAAATGGGCCAGATGTGCAACAAGCAGAAGCGAATCAATCAGAAGAGCGAAGGCATGTGCAACAATCCCAACCAATCTGGCCAGGGCAAACAGGCTATGGAACGCCTCGCTGCAGAGCAGGAAGCAATCCGGAAGAGCATGCAACAGTTGCAGCAGGAGGCAGGCGACAAAAAGCAGATTCAGGGCAGACTCGAGAATCTCGCGGATGAGATGAAAGAGGTCGTCGAAGCTCTCGAAGAAGGGGGTATCGGCGAGAAAACACTCGAGCGGCAAAAGAAAATATATCAGAGAATGCTCGACTTCCAGCTGTCGATGGAGCGGCAGGATTACAGCGAAGTCCGTCAGGCTGAGCGTACCGATCAGTTCCTCCGAAAGGGACCCGACCAGCTTGATGAGACAGCAATCGTCGGCTCCGAATCATATGAGAAACGTATGCAGGAGTTTCTCGACGAAGGATATCCGCCGGAATACGAGTCAATAATCAAGGACTACTTCAAAGCGATCATGGAGGTCAATAAGCAGTGACATCGAAAGGATCGCTCGGAGGAATCAGGAGAATCACGATTGCTCTTGGTCTCTTGCTGGCAGTTCTGTCCGCAACTGCGCTCTCACAGGACATATTTCAGAATCGCCTGAGGATGGCGCTCGACAAAGTCGAGCGGTTAACCATGTCGGGCAAGTATGACGACGCCCTCGAACTCCTTACTGATCTCGATAAGGAGTATCCGCAAGACGCTATGATCTATGAGGCGTTCCGAAAGGCGTATGCGTATTCCGGAGACTACGACAACGCACTTGAGATGCTCAAGAAGATGGAAGGGTTGTTTGGACGCTCCACATCGCTGATGCTGCAATACGGTGATCTATATCTTAAGATGGGTGACAATAATGGAGCTGCCGGTGCATTCGAGCGTGCCCTGGAGATTTCCGGACAGAGCCTCAACACTTTCCACGGCATAGCAAACGTCTATCGATCGAATGGACTATATGACGAGGCTGTTGAGGTCTACCGGGATGCGAGGCGAAAGCTCAATCAACCCTCTCTGCTTTCAAGAGAACTAGGACAGTTATACGAAGTCCAGAGAAATTACACAGCCGCTATACGCGAATATTACATATTTATGATGTCGGACTCTTCCTCCGAAGGTCAGGGGAATCAACTGATAAGGAAAGTGATAGAGTACCTGGATGATCCAAATGACCTCAACTTGTTGAAGAGTACGTTCGCTGATATCGGGAAATCCGAGCCGAACAGTCATGTTCCAAAAAGGTTTCTGGGAGACATCCTGATCAGACAGGATAGCCTCGACCGAGCATACGAGCTGTACAAAGAGGTCGACAAGCTGGAGAACGATCACGGAAAGTTCCTGGTGTACTTCGCCCGGAGATGCCTCGAACAAGATCATGATTATCTTGCTTCCGATGCCTGCCGGTATGTGCTGGATGAGTATCCCAATGAGGCATATTACATACAGGCCAAGTACGTCCTGGCATCGGCTTATGTAAAGCTCGGGCAGGGCGATTCGGCCATCACCGTTGTGCGAGAGATTGCGGAAACGGCGAGGGATCACCGCAGTATCATCGAAAGCATGTACTTCATCGGTACTGTATTCCTGGACATACTGAACCAGCCCGACTCGGCGCTTGCCTATTTCGATGCGGTAACCCGGGATGCTCAGTTTCTTGGATGGCGCAATCGTGCATCTCTGCGCAAAGCGGATTGCTACCTCGTGAAAGGATATTTGGCTGCGGCTGACAGCATCTATAGAGGAGTTGACGAAACGAGCCTCGGCGATGGCGAGAACGAATCGCTTGCATGGCAACTTGCTCAGGTGAAGTTCTTCGAGCATGACTTTGAGGAAGCGAAGAGACTTTATGCAGGTCTTACAATAAAGCACAGAAAAGGGCTTTTCGTCAATGACTGCCTTAAACGGATCCTAATGATCGATGAAAACTCAGGTCTCGACCAGTTCGATCTCGCATCATTTGCTGATGCTGAGTATCTGATCCTGCGAGCTGACCTTGATTCAGCCATCACTCGTCTGGAGTTTCTGTCCGACAAAACCGGATCGAATCTCGCAGATATTGCGACGTTCAGGATGGGTGAGCTTTATCTGAGAACCGGTGAGATTGAACGAGCCCTGTTAACCTACCAGAAGCTGCTCGCACAATTCCCGGAGAGTTTCTGGAGGGGAGAATCCCAGAAGCACATCGCCGACATTCATTGGGATAGAGGAGAAACGCAACTGGCTCAGCAGGCATACCGCAGCCTTCTCACTGAGTATGACAATCTTCTCTTGCAGGAACATGCAAGGCAAAGATTGATGCAACTGGAAAACATGTGATAACGGGTTGGGCAGATCCTCGGAGATGCCAATGGATGAACAAGGAGCAATATTGCCAATTTAGCCGCCAAATCGCCGCTCGCACCAACCTGCCCTAACTTGTTACCGAACAGTTCATTACAGCAATACACATCAGAAACACCTTGACAACACGGAGTGGTTGCGCTATATATGACGTGTTGACTGCCGGTTTGGGGTCACTAATATGAGTGGGTAGTCTAAAATCCCGCATAGGCGGGGAAACCGGTCATCTTTTCTACATAGGAGGTGGGACTGATGTACGAATTCTTAATCGAAGAACTCGAAGAGAAAATCGCGCCTGCCGGAATCTCCCTGGGTGGACAATAACCATCCTAGTTCCGTAGGTGTTCGATGACCGGAATTTGAGGCTGCCTGCATGGGCAGCCTCATTCCTTTTATGCAAGCCTTGTCTCCAGATGCTTTACAGAATCCAGAAACTCAAGTATTTCAGCCGTACGCATGTAGCCTTTGAGTAGACTCTGATCGCCGATCCCACACGCAATATCCTTAAGGATGCCACCGGCTTTTCTCAGACTGCGAAACGCTTCCTCATATTCGAGTTTGGACAGGTACGCCTTCCCAATGTGGAAATCGATTTTCCAGAGTAGCTCTCTCTGCTCGTACTCCGACGCCATCAGTGATGCCTGGTCGAAGTAACTTTGCGCCTCGTTGTATAGTCTGTCGCATGCGCTCCCGATACCGAGATAGAAATAGAGATAGCTTCGGAAAATTGTGTGTTGGTCCATTTCGATCAATTTATCAAGCGCTTCCAAAGGCTCAGCCGGAATACGCGCGCTCAGCGAATATGCCTGCAGTCGTGTCACAAGCGACTCGCACAGTTCGAAGTTCAGGCTCTGCTTGATGGCATCGCGATCTACTTCGTCGAGTTCACTGATAACTGCACCGGGATCGTCACCTGATCTCAGAGCAAGCTCGGCCGTCAGATGTTTCAGTCTCACAAGATTCGCATCTACCTCCAGGGGCGAGACCATCTTTCGCACTCTTTCGAGCGTCATTCCCGCTTGTTTCAGATCATTCAGGAGAATATAGGTCTGCGCTTTCTGCAGAAGATTCCTGGCCGTGAACGGTTTGTCCGTAATCTTCTCCGTCACGGATTCGGCGGCGTTGAGATATTCCAGTGCCTTGCCATACATCCCGCGACGAGAATTGAGCGTCCCCAGCCAACAGGTAAAAATCCCCTGATGAGGCAAGTCTTCGAGCTTCCGCGCCATGTCGAACCCTTCGACTGAAAGCTCCTCAGCCCGCTGGTTTTCTCCCAGTCCAAGGCAAACGTCTGCCGTATTCTCGAGATTAAACATCAACTCCTTCTGAGACCCGATCTTGCGGTTGATGACCATCGCCTTGTTCAGGAAATTGAGCGCCTTACCTGATTCGCCGATTTGATAGTAAGCCAATGCGACGTTGTTGTATGTACGTGCCAGCTCGGGCTGGTCATCTATCTGTTTCTTGATTTCGACCGATCGCGTATAATAATCGATTGCTGTTATAAAATCTCTCTTTGCGAAAAAGGTCGACCCTATGTTCGTGAGCGTGGAAGCGACATCTCTGACGGCATCGAGCTGTTCCTGGATCTTCAAAGCGCTCTCGTAACTTTCGAGTGCAAGATCGTACTCCGAATTGACCCAGTGCATGTTGCCCATGTTGTTGAGCGTATGCGAAACCTCGAGTTGGTTGTCCAGGTCCTGATATATCTGGAGAGCTTTGCCAAGCGATTCGATACCTGCTGAGAATTCCATGCGAAACTTATAAATATCGCCGAGGTCCTTGTAAGTCTCAGCCAGAAGTAAGGGCTCGACATCTGGCATATTAACGATTCTTTGATATATTTCCAGAGCCGCATCGGCTCTTCCCTGCTGCTTGTAGAGGTCTCCAAATGCCATCAGAAGGCGGCTTTCAACTTTCTCGTTCTTCAAACCCGATTCATTCAGAAGCTGCTCGCCCAATAGCAAGAGCACTTCCGGCTTCAGGAACTCACCTCTCTCGACCTGGAGCTTCTGGTATTTCACCGCCTCGGCGATCCCTCGTTCGATCTCTCCGGAAAGCAGAAGGTGCTTGCTCAGCATCCCCGTCTGATCAAGTTTATCGAACTGTTCGCTCTCGGAAAGGAGCTTTGCCGCAATTCGGTGGAGTCTTTCTCGCGTCGGTTGATCGAGCTGGCCGTATAGAACTTCCTGTATAGACGAATGGCGAAACTGGAATGATCCGCCTGCATTGTCAATGATCCTCATCCTCTCCAGCTTGTCAACCCGATTATCAGACTCAGTTTCTCCATCGGATAACAGACTCAAAGCCATCTGTCCGGTGAACGCATGATCGAAAACCGCCAGAGTCTTGAGAACTTCAATATCTTCGCTATCGAGGAAGCTGACCTGACCTGATATCTCCCCACGAATCTCATCATCGTCAGAAATCCGTTCGAATAATTCGATCTGAGCATTGAAATGACCGTCACTATAAGTGATAGCCTTCCTCTCGAACAGCCGCGAGATGCACAGTTCGGCCAATCCGGTGTCACCACAGCTCATGTGCAGGAGAGCATTGGCAATATCTGCAGCGCTATCACCCGCCCCAAAGAGACTCTCGGTAGCAGCGGGAATAATTGAATCGCCGGATATCAGAGGAAAAGTGACGAACTGGCTGCAGATCTCGCCGTAGTTTCCCACATTCACTATTCGAGTCTCGGCCTGGGATCCCGATTCAGCGGTTTGCATATCTACCACTCTGACAGAAATAGCATCGGGAGCATGCACCGATGTCTTGCTCAATTCATCTGCAGAGATGAGAACGTTGATGAACTTCGTCTGATAAGTCTTCTTCACAAAATCAGCTACCGTTCGCGCCAGATTCTCGTCAGTGCAACCGACCGCAGCACCTGATTTGCCACTGTCCGCAATCTTCTGAAAATCGGGACTCTTCTGTATCTGGTGAAGCAGGGCCGATTCGAAATACGGGACGATCAAGTCGCGTGGAAGATCGCCAGCGTTATATCCCAGCGCCTCCACAAAGCTGTCGTAGACTTCTGTCACAGACCGCGGGCGATCTGAAGGATTCTTTTCGAGCATTCTGGAAATCAAGGAAACCGCGGCTGATTTCATGAAAGGCACTCTTGATTCAAGCGGTGGCAAGTCCTTCTCGACATGCCCCGATATTACTGCCAGCGGATCCTGATCGGAGTAGGGCAATCGTCCTGATACCATCTCGTACAGGATTACTCCGAGGCCGTAAATATCGCTCAGCTTAGATGGCGGCTTGGAAGCGAACAGCTCAGGAGCCATGTATTCGACAGTTCCGGAGAGCTCCTGGGCGCGTGCTGGGTCATACTCTCTGGCCAATCCAAAATCGAGAACCTTGGTGATCGGCTGGCCGTCTTTCCAGTCAACCCGGACATTGGCCGGCTTGAGATCGTTGTGACTGTAGCCGAAATGATGCAGCAGCTTCATCGCGGAGCAAATCTGTCCGAGCACCAGCAGGAAATGCCTCTCACTCTTAAGGACTTCAGTGGAGTCAGCCTCCGTTCCGCCTGCAAGCTCCATTGTGAAGAAGGGCTGATTATCAGCATCATACCCGAAATCAAACACCTTCGTCAGATTAGGATGGGAGAGTGAAGCGCAGAGAAGGAACTCCGCGCGGAAAGAATCCTCATCTGCCGCGCGACCCGAGCTTTCCGGGGCATACCGCTTCAAAGCGAGTTCGGTGCCAAGATGCTTGTCACGGACTCTGTAGACGTTCCCACCGCCCCCCCCTCCGAGGGCGTTGACAACTTCGTAACGGTTCGGAAGCGACGTAACGTGCTGACTCATTCTAACCTGTGAGGAAGCTGCTTCACTGGCAAAGTGATTCTGAATGTCGAACCGTCGATCCCGTCGGAGATGGCTGTTATCGTGCCGGAATGGCTTTCCATGATCCGTCTGCAGTTTGATAATCCCAGACCGTGACCCTTCTCCTTGGTCGTGAATCTCGGTTCGAAAATCTTCTCAAGATCGCCCGCTTTGATTCCGGAACCATTGTCGGTAACCTCTATCGAAATGATATCGAGAGACTTATCATGACTGGCTGTGATCTGAATCTTGCCGTGATTCTCCAAATCGGGGCCAATAGCGTCCACGGCATTGTTAACAAGATTCAATAGCACTTGATGCATCTGCCCTACGTCCAACTCGACGTTAGGGATATCCGGTGGGATTTCGATGTCGACGTTGATTCTTCTCAGGCTTCTCTGCGGTCTAAGCGAGAACAGAAGCTCCTCAATCAGGTTCTTCAGATCATAACTCACAATGTCGGCTTCGAGATTTGAGTAATCCATCAGCCCATCGGTGAATCTCTTGATCTTGTTTATATTATCGAGGATGGAATCAACGTTTTTGTCGAGCTTATCGTGCATATTCCGCCTGACATTGAGCTTCATCAATTCAGCGTTATTGGATATTATTGTTAGGTAGTTGTTGAGTTCATGACCGATAGAGGCGGCCATCTCCCCTTTCGCCACCAGCCGTTCGGACATCAGGACGTAGTTCTCGAGAATCGCCTTATCGGTGGTATCTTCCATCACCAAGATGAGCCCGCTTTCGTCCCCGACGCCTTCATCCAGAAGGCTTACATTAACTGCGAGGACTTTCTGTTCCTCCCCTACCTGATGATAGTACTTGCGATCCTGATATGGCTTCCCTGTGCGAAGAACTTCCATGGCGATGTTCTTCCACTGTTTCCGGGTCTTCTCCGGCCAGAGCGATACGAATGACATGGACGCTGTTCGTGGATCATACTTCACGGTCGTCACGCCGCTTCCGCTTAGAATAGAAGCTGCTGCGGAGTTCAGGGTCGTCACCTTGAGTTCGCTGTCTATAGCGATAATCCCGACCGGTGTTGCATCGACGACATTCTCGTTGTAGAGCTTCAGACTCAGGACATTCTGATACAATTTGGCATTTTCGATCGCGATTGACGACTGTTCTGCAAATAGCTCAAACAGGTAGAGATCTGACTGGAGGAAAATCTTCGCGTCAGAACTGTTGTCAAGGTAGATAACACCGATGATCCTGTCTTTTATCTTAAGCGGCACGCACATGATTGATCGGAGATGCAGATCCAAAATGCTCTGCTGTTTGGCGAAACGCTCATCCGCCTGTGCATCAGAGGCAAATACCGCCTTGCCGGTTCTCGCCACCTCGTCCGCAATCGAATTTGATATCTTGAAGTCTTCTTCTTCGAGCATTTCCTTCTGGATATTGTGCACGGTTTTGAACTGAAGAACGTCGTTGTCATCGAGCAGCATCAGGAACCCGCGTTCAGCTTGCAAAAGCTCAATTGCTCGCTTCATGACCTTTCGCAGGATATCATCGAGAACAAGACTCGAGTTTATCGCCTTGGAAATCTCGAGAATTGCCTTAAGGTCAACGCTCCTTGCCTCCGATTTTCCGTCGCCGCCCATTAGTCGCGGGTTTTTCCTGGTAATCTTCTCGAAACTTGATTCGAGATCCAGGAGAGCATCTGTTCCATCCGCCCCAATCATATCTGTCTTTACATCAAGACCGGTATTGCCCACTGGATATGATCCCATTTCCTTGTTGTCTCTCTCTGTGCCCTGCTCATTACGATTCATTGGATTACCTCAATCTGATGAGTCCGCCATAACCTTCGGATCCATTCGTTACTTATATCGGAAGAACTGAACAAAGATTAACGTGCTGCAGCACGCAACCGTCTGTGCGATTTGGGATTAATCGAGGATCCCTGTTTTTGGCTATAATGTTGAAAAAGAGAATCGGTTTACGGAAGAGACTATTTGCCGCGCCGGAGATCTGAGAGGCGGAATCTGTCACCCGAAATGCGCTCGTTTTCAGCCTTCAGACCTGCTATATCCCAAAGAAAGCCAAGAACTTCCTCGCCGACCGACTTCTCATCGTTACGGCTGGAGTCACCCACGGAACCGCCCCCGTCACTGAGCCACCGATCGGCAGCCTTCACGTCTTCAAATGTGAGATTTCGATACTCCACATTTACGACCAGATAGAATTCCTTCGAATCATCAAGGTCAGAAATTCGCACCAGAGTTGTAAATAGGCGGTCTTCGAGCTCCTGTATCACATCATCCATCGATTCGAGAATCTGCGAAGTGACGGTATGACAGAAATCACTCAACTCAAACTCTAACATTCCGTCCCAATTCCTGAGCACAATCCGAAATCTCGAGTTTACCTTTGCCACCAGAATATCAGACCAAATTCTCTGATGCTCAAGCAGCGACACCGACAGCACGAATGAAAGAGGATATCCGTTCTCCAGCATATCGATTCTCTTTGGAGTAATTAGCTCAGCGCAGTCGACTGTGACAGCGAGACTATCGAGATAGACGAACGCCGCCACACGAGGAGCGCCTGCCCTGGCCTCTGAGGAAATAAGCAGCAGGCAGCACCCGGAGACGACGGCCGCAAGCAGTATGGATCTCAGAACGACTTTTGGAACAATACCCACAGTTTCACTGACTCATCCATGTCATCCAGAGACTTTGCAACCTCGACTCGAAGCCCCTCGTCAAAGCCGAGCCGTATGCCCATGGATGAGTGAAAATCTCCATCAGAGAAGATGCTCTCTTCCCTGCTAACAACCTTGCCCACATCCAGCAGCAGCGCTGTTTGAAACGTGAGCCACGGGAAATCTATCACATATTCTACATTTCCGAGTATCATCTGTTCACCTCGAAGGCTTTTGTGATCGAGGCCTCGAAGCGTTCGCATGCCACCAAGATAGAACTCCCGGAAGAGAGGCAGATCTCTCCCCGAGGTTCCGTATTTCAGACGAGCATTTAGCCTTTGCCTGTACATCACAGGCTGGTAACGCCTCACTTCGGCAGTGAATCTATCGAAATCGAGATCACCCTTCAGCCTCCCCCCGGCAGATTGATATTCGATGTGCCCCCACCAGCCGGAATAAGTGTCATCCAAGTCGTCGCGGGTGTCAAGGGTGTACCATGCCGTGAAGAGCCCAAGTTTCGAGTCGAATTCGTTTCGACTCTCCATTCGCTCGTCGGCCGGAATCGACGAGAAATTCGCCCTGAATTCCTTCTCCCAGCCAAACAGCGACCACAGCCGGGGGTGGTGATCCATCCAGCCAAGTTTGGAGAAGCTATACGATGCTCCCAGTTCGTTGTAATAACCGGGATTAAATGCCAGATAGAAGCGCCCCCCCTCTTCATCGTAGTAATCTGCAAAATCTTCGGAGGCCATCAGTGCAAGTATCGTGGTTTCCCACCGGGAGGAAAGCCAGTTATCATCTGTTGAAGTTTGTCTGAAGAAACTTCCACCGAATGCGAAAGAATATTCGTCGAATATTCTCTGATGTGCACCGATCTCATAGCGCCACCTTTCGGCTTCGAATGCATACCCAGCCCCTGCATACAGTGTCGGGAAATTAGAATCAGGATCGGCGACGTTGAATCGTCCGCCGAGGTGCAGCCCATCGGCCCTGTTGTAATGCGCATTCACATCGAATGACTTCAGACCATACCCATCCTCGTCAAGCCGTATCCGGGACCTGTCACTTTTCCTGATCCCATGGGAAGATACCAGGTCACCATATATTGCTCCCTCCCCCCGGACATTGATTCTGCCGCCAAACGCCACAACGCCTCCCCTGACGATTCCATCAGTTTTGACGGTGACATCACCAAACAACGCCACTACATTTCGATTGACCTCGCCGCCAACCACGACAGACGCCCCGAAACATATCGCGTCACCACGCACGAAGTCATCCTGACCCACTTCAAGCTCCTCGGCGACAGTCACCCAGTTCTTTGGAGTTCGGCGACCCCTCGCTGCCGTGCTGCTCATGCGATTCTTGAGAACTACGCTGACGATATCCCCATCCTGATACATCTCCTCAACCCGGAGGTTTGCGATGGAATAGAGTTGACTGTTAGAGACAATCCCGTCGGACGTGACAATAAAATCGTCAACGATTGTCAGAGTCCCGGTCGATGTCTTGACATCATCAAGATCAAAATGATGCTGAGTAGCACTCTCTGCATCCTCAATAATGACAGTGCCCTGATCCCCATCGGCTTCAAATGTCAGTGTATACGTCTCTATCGGTTCATTC
>JAHJOQ010000022.1 GCA_018820315.1 Candidatus Zixiibacteriota bacterium
AATAGCGGAAGCGGTACTTTCCCCTCGAATCTGATGTATGCGGTCGGAGATGAGCCGTACTCTGTCTGCGCAGGTGATTTTGACAACGATGGTGATGTCGATCTGGCGACGGCAAACGATGTATCGGGCAGCGTGTCAGTCCTTCGAAACAACGGAAACGGCACCTTTGAGCCACAATCGGAATATGATGTTGTCTTTGGTCCAATCTCGGTGTTTGCTTCAGATCTCGACGGAGATGGAGACATTGATCTGTCTACAATCAACGATACTGCCGATAGCGTCTCGGTGCTATCCAACAACGGCGATGGCACATTCGCCCCATACTCGGCCTACAAGACCGGCGAAAGGCCTGTATCGATCTTCGCGGGTGACTTCGACGGGGACGATGACATCGATCTGACGTCAGCGAACTTCATATCCGGAAACGTCTCGGTACTGCTCAACAACGGAGACGGCACGTTTGCCTCACAGACTCTTCACCGGGCGGGAAACGGAACACAATCCGTCGTGGCGGCGGACCTTGATGGCGACGGGGACCTCGATTTGGCAACTTCAGACTGGTCGTCGCGCAGCATTTCCGTATTGCTCAACGCCCTGGTCTGTTTCGATTCGGACGGCGATGGTTACGGCGATCCTCTCCATCCTGAGAATCAATGCATAGAGGACAATTGCCCGTCTGTGCATAATCCCGATCAGGAAGATTTCGATAGTGACGGCATAGGAGATTCTTGTGATGTCTGTCCAGCTCACGCGGCCGATGACTGCTGCAATCCGATTGGCTTGAATCAGCCTCCGCAGATCACATCTCCGATTGCTGACACTGTGATGCCGGGGAGATTGTTCACCTATATCCTGACAGCCTATGATCCCGATTGCGACGGTGTTGAGCTTAGCCGCGATATCACAGTCTATCCGTCCTGGTGCTCCGTGACAGGCGATACCATAACAGGAGTACCGGAATGCAATTCTGCGGATTCAATACTCAGATGCGTGGTCTCCGATGGATCCGTGAATGATATCCAAAACGTCACTATTGTAATTGACACAGAAAATCATCCGCCCGTGATTGTAAGCGAGGGAGAGGAACTGAACGTACAGATAAACGACTCATTCACATTCTATCCAACCATTGATGATCCGGATGACTCTTCGCATGCAATATTGTATACTTCTCTCCCACACTGGTGCATTGTGCGGAATGACACAGTCTTGGGCGTTGCTCCGATGGATAGATTATATTCCGAAGAGCTGACGGTGATCGTGAAAGATTATTGCAGCGCAGACACTGCAACGATTCTGGTCGTCACCTATTTGTGCAGCGATGCGGATGGTAGTCTGCAGGTTGATATCGATGATGCGATCTTCCTGGTTAGTTATATCTTTCTCGGTGGCCCCAGCCCTCAGCCTTTAGCCTCCGGCGATGCAGACTGCTCTGGAGAGGTCGATATTGACGACTTGGTATACACAATCAACTACATCTTTGTTGGTGGTCTCGCGCCATGCATCAACTGCCCCTGATGCCAACATCGTCTCTCGTGCCCATACTAGAATATGTCCATGAATAATAACACTTGCAGAAGCATATGTGACTCGTATATTAGACTATATTACTTCTCTTTTGAAATGACGCGCCATTTCTGCCGATATGATTCTCTGAGGCCGTGAGGTGCAGAAGCAGACACAAGGAGAGCATGGATGAATCAGCTATCGCCGCAATCCAATGGAACAATCGGAACAGACAGTGCACATGGTGCGCACGGAAACAGAGGATTACTGTCATCAATTGCCAGCATAGGCCTCGCTCTATTGATGGCATCAATTGCTGTGTTCGGCACGCCTGGTTCGGTCTCTGCCCAGATTAGCACAGGTGGTTCTCCGCCCAGCTTCGCGAAGTCTCTGCGACCGGATGTTGATTCAAAGCGAATGCCGGATGTGGATGTGCAGGCATTGCTCGCCGAGGATGCTATCGAAGAGGAGATGGGGATTCCATTCCGGTTTGGATATCCACATGCAGTGACCTACGGCCTTGATAATTCCGGGACCTGGGAAACAACTTCAAATGGTGATCGGGTCTGGCGGTTGAAGATAGAGTGTCCTGGCGCATACTCTATTAATCTTGTATATGATCATTACAGGTTGCCCGTTGGCGCAAGCTTGTTCATATATAGCGAGGACAGAAGTTTCGTACTCGGAGCATTCACATATAAGAATAACAAAGACACTGACGTGTTTGCTACTGCTCCCGTTCCGGGCAACGTCTGCATACTGGAATACACCGAACCATCCAGCGCGGCTTTCCCGGGTGAGCTTCGTGTATCGAGTGTAATCCATGCGTACAAAAACGTATTCGGAAAGGATGCCGATGGTTTCGGCGGTTCCGGCTCATGCAATATCAATGTCAATTGCCCGGACGGTGACGACTGGAGAGACGAAATCAGATCTGTCGTCATGATCCTGACTTCCGGCGGATCCAGGATTTGCTCCGGATCTCTTGTCAATGACGTTGAGAATGACCTGACACCTTATTTTCTGACCGCTAATCACTGCCTCGGCGGCGAGTCGACGTGGATATTCATGTTCAATTATCAGAGCCCGAACTGCAACAATATTAACGGCCCGATTACTCAGACAGTCCAGGGGTCAACTCTCTTAGCACACTACTCGACTTCGGACTTCGCGCTTCTTCGACTCACGGAAACACCGCCCAGCGGTTACGATGTTCATTATGCCGGCTGGTCGAGGGTCGATGTTGCAAGTCCGACAACGGTAGGTATTCACCACCCATCGGGCGACATCAAGAAGATTTCATTTAACTACGATGCGGTTACATCGACGAATTACCTTTCATCATCCGGCACAAGTCACTGGCGAATCGACGACTGGGAACTTGGCACAACAGAAGGCGGATCATCGGGATCTCCCCTCTTCGACGACAACCACCGAGTGGTCGGACAGCTTCATGGCGGATATGCCTCTTGCTCAAGCATTACGTCGGACTGGTACGGTAAGTTTGCAATGTCGTGGGAGGGTGGCGGATCATCTTCGACGCGCCTGAGAGACTGGCTGGATCCAAACAACACGGGAGTTCTCTACATCGACGGGTCCGATGTCGATTCGGATGGAGATGATGTCCCCAACGGCAGTGACAACTGCCCGTTTGTAGCGAATCCGGGTCAGGAGGATGCCGATGATGATGGAGTCGGGGATGTCTGTGATAACTGCGTGAACACGCCTAACCCCGATCAGGGTGATGCAGACGGCGATGGCGCAGGTGACTTGTGTGACTATGATGCTGACGACGACGGCATTCTGAATGGGGATGACAATTGTTGGCTGGTAGATAACAGCTCTCAGGAAGATCAGGATGGTGACGATTTCGGTGACGCATGCGATAACTGTCCATACGTCTCCAATCCAGAACAGTATGATGAGAATGATGACGGCATCGGCGACGTCTGTGACGGCGAACTGCATATTCAAAGCTACGCAATAGAGATTCCCGACGGATATGTCGGACAGCCCTATTCATATCAGCTTTGGGCGGTCGGTGGTGTTGAGCCATATACGTGGGTAAAACAGGTTGGCCAGCCGCCGTACGGAACGGTCTTCACCGGAGGAACTGTCGGGACTATCACCGGAACGCCGCAACTTGAAGGCCAATCATATATGAAGATTGAGGTTGTGGACAGTGACACGCCGAAGAAGAAAGATACTGTGGACATCTACATCACAATTCTTCCTTCAGGGTTCGTCTGCGGAGATGCCGACGGATCTGGTGAGATTGACATAGATGACATAGTATATCTCGTGCAGTACATTTTCAGTGGCGGACCGGCACCCGATCCTCTTGAATCTGCCGATGCGGATTGTTCAGGTGACATTGACATCGATGATGCTGTCTATATAGTCGAGTACATCTTCAGTGGTGGCGCAGTTCCGTGCGAAGGCTGCCCGTAAAATAGCTCATACACGAAGATCGAATTAAATGCAGGCAGGAATTGAATATTTCTGCCTGCATTGCTGTATGTATTGCGACATGTGATGCAGCCGACAACCAACTGCTGTGGGATTCCGACAGATGAGGTGCGCGATGAACAAGGTTGATTTTAGAGTTACGAAGAGAGATGACCTGGCCCCGGTATGCCCGCACTGCAATGCGGAATTGACGGAGGTTTACGTAAAGTCAAAAGGCGCCGGATTCATTGAGGGAAGAAATATATTGTATTTCTGCCCGCGCTGTAGAAAAGTACTCGGATTCGGCCAGAGCCGGATGATATAACGGCAGTGTACTGCAATCGCTATCCCATGAACTCCAAACGGAAGAGCGGATAGCTCAGAATCATGGGCACGAAGCGCATGGTGCAGGGCCGCTCGAGAATATATACGCTATCAGATAAACGACATCATCGATATCGATAGCGCCGCTGCAATCGGGATCGGCTGCTGCCGGGTTCTCGGGAGGAGGGCCTCCTGCGAAAATGTAATTGATCAGGAATACCGGGTCGTCGATATCAACCCCGCCGCTTCCGTCAGCATCTCCGCAGGCATGATCGCACGCATCCCCGATGCCGTCGAAGTTGCTGTCAGCCTGAGACGGATTGAATGTCAGCGGACAATTATCGTCGGGACATGTATTTGCCGGGAATCCCGGATTGCCAAATCCATCCCCGTCAATATCAGTGCATGTATCGCATGAATCGCCGACGCCATCACCGTCGACATCAGTCTGACCCGGATTATATACAGATACACAATTGTCACACGCGTCGCCTGCACCATCTGCATCCGTATCCTCCTGAAGAGGATTCGGCCAACCGGGACAGTTATCGATGGTCTCACAGATTCCATCACCATCAGGGTCATTGAGTGAATCAAACGGGCATACATCGCACGAATCGCCGATGCCATCGCCATCAAAATCCTCCTGCAAAGGATTGGAGAAGTTGGGGCAGTTGTCGCATGCATCGCCGAAAATATCGGCATCGTTGTTTGTCTGTGAAGCATTAGGAACGTCGGGACAATTATCATCGAAGAAGAAGACACCATCTCCATCGGAGTCGAGAGTTAAGAGAGACACGATGCCGATATGGACGTCATCGCTACCCGTCAGCGTGAACTCGTAGATCACTTTCGCGCCACCGCCACCGATATCGGCCGCTCTATACTCTGCGACAACAGTCTCGCTGTCGGCACTCACTTGTTCCGGCGGGTTCCAAATCAAGCCGTTGTCCGTCGTGCGAGTCGCAAAGAGCGCGTCATTCTTCACGAAACAGCAGACAAACGTAGAATTTTCAACATGAGACAGCTCGGGGAAGTTCTCGGAATCAGCCGTCACTGCGACCGGAGTCACCGTGTAGAGGCTATCGACATCTCCGACATTAGTCGACCAGCAGACGAGATCGACATTTCCGGGAAGACTGTCTTGATAGACGGCCGCTACCAACACTACATTATTATCGTATGCCGCAATGGCTGGATACCGCATGTGAGAGTTCGTATCACCAAACATCAATTCAGCAGCATCTGTGCCGGCACTCCAGTCACTGAACACATCCTGTCGTACAAACATCTGGTACTGATCCTTCTCCCATTCGAAGCGGTCATAGACAGCATAGGTTTTGAGTGTGATCGGATCGATGTCAGCCGATGTTGTCTTGCAGCTATCGACATTCGAGAAATGACTGCCAGCAGTAGTGCCACTCGAATTGAATAGATAGAAGATGTGTGGCGCGTCTCGAAGTGTTGCCTCGGACGGATAGACTCTACTAAGGATCGCCGAATGGAAGCCGTACTCCCACGACTCACCTCCGCTATTACATGCAATATCGACCATCGTCATACCATACCAGCCCAGCAGCGAATAGGGTGCCCAGTAAACATCCCATGTCAATGGATCCGTCGGGTCATCAAATTCGAGCAACATCAACGCAGAGCCATTATAGAATGACGATGGAGGTACAAATGTGCCGAAGAACTGAGTGAAAGCGCCCCAGTAATCGAGCGATGGATATGTAGATCCGTACAGATCATACCAACAGCACTCGGTCCAGTTCAGACCATCGTCATCGGAACCGTTCACGAACATTGTACTGATAGGCGACACGCCGTCGAAAAACTCGTACAGCCTGATAAGATTCCCACTCCCATCATCGGTCAGTGCCGGATGCAGGTATGAGACAGCATTGGCATCCTTGTCTCCCCCGGTTGGCGACAATTGATCGGCCGAGAATTCGTACTTCTGCCGTTCAATCGTTGCCGTCTCCGGTTGCTCATCTACATGCCTGATTGAGACCTTGTCTGTGAGGTATAATCCTGCGGTTTCAACGGACTGCGCAGGAACTGCTGCGATTTGAACTGCTATAAAGCAGAGAATCATCAGAATCGGATTGTAGCTCTTGAATCTCATCGTATCATCTCCTGCGCTCCCGCGCCGTAAAACATACTCGTTCGCGCTTCCTGATTGCGGATAGTCCAAGCCCGCGTAGTTACGCAAATGACATCATCAACCCGCGACTGCCTATCCATTAAAGAGAATATTTCGTAGTAACAATCGTAATATAGCGAGCGACACAGTGCCGTGTCAACGTGAATTTGGAAGTTACTGTGCTCTGACATTGTTAACACATCAATCTACGAGAACACAATATACGCCAACACTAACGGGAGCCGAAATTCGGCTCCCGTATTCTTCAACCTGCATAGAATCACGAAGTGATTATAGCAGTGAATTGACGAAATCCCAGTTGATCAAATGTTCTACGTAGATCGACAGATAATCGGGGCGCTTGTTCTGGTAATCGAGATAGTACGCGTGCTCCCAGACATCGACCGTCAACAGCGCCTTATGACCTTCAACCAGCGGCGTCGCGGCATTCGGGGTCTTCGTGATCTTGAGCGTTCCGCCATCGAGAACCAGCCATGCCCATCCGCTACCGAATTGGGTTGCACCGGCGTTCTTGAAAGCCTCGACGAATTTGTCGTAACCACCGAGATCGTTTTCGATCAGCTTGGCAATCTTACCTGTAGCGGGACCACCGCCGCCCGGCTTCATGCATTCCCAGTAGAACGAATGATTCCATACCTGCGCCGCATTATTGAAAATCCCAGCTTTGTCGGCAGACCCAGCAGTTTTCTCGATGATTGTCTCCAGTTTGGATGTCTCGAGATCGGTGCCTGCGATCATCTTGTTGGCGTTTGTGACATACGCTGCGTGGTGCTTATCATGATGGAACTCTAACGTGCGAGCGCTGATGTGCGGCTCAAGCGCATTCTTTGCAAACGGTAGTTCCGGTAATACGATAGCCATCTTTGCCTCCATGTTTCTGTATGTAGTCGTCTTGAACTATGGTCGTACTCTGATTCACTCTGTGAATTTAACGAATCTTTCGAAACTAAACAAGACTAATTTAGTCAATCACCTGGGACTCGGAACGTAAAAGGTACCCCCCTTCTGATCTGGGGGAAGAATGGAAAAAGGTTGATAAAGGAATGGTTCAAGAGCAGGTAAGTCGGAGTGAGCGTAGCGAACGGAGACTTACCTGCTCTACGCTCAAAACAGGT
>JAHJOQ010000023.1 GCA_018820315.1 Candidatus Zixiibacteriota bacterium
AAGGAGAATGGGCGCAAGGGATTCTTGCTCGTGCAAAACCGATGGGGTCCATCCTCAACAACTGTAATCTTGTCGAAGTCGGGCTGATTGACAGCCAAACAATCGAATTCATTGACAGTGTCACCGGTGAATACGATCCCAATTGGATTGAAGCAGCTGTATTCGAGCATACGCAGACGGGCGACAATTACTTCATGCTGGTCAACAGGAGATTACTGTCGAGTGAGGAAAACGAAGTCACTGTATACCTGCAGCCGGGAGGCAGTAATGGTTCCACTAACTACGCAATAATCGATCAATCATCAAATGACACGGTCATTGCGTATGGACACAGTACATGCTCATTTACTGCAACGCTTCAACCCGGAGAGGGATATCTTTACAAGCTCGAAAACGTAGGCTTATTTGGAAGCCTTTCTGGATGTCTGGCTAACTGTGAAATCGGGGGTGATATAGTCGTCGATTCAGATGACACTCTGGCCATTTGGTCAGCAACAGACAGCAGCATATCCTACGTTCAGTTCCACAGTAGGGACTGGCTTTCAGCTGGTGCTGATGTTGATAAACCAGAGATCATCGTGAAGGGGCTATTGCAGTTTGAAAACCAAGCTATGTTGAAATCCGCCAATGACTCAGTCGGATCCTGGTACGGTATCAGAGTTGTGGACAACGGTAGGCTCGAAAACCTCTATTTCTCCAAGGTCCTAATTCAGGACGCCTATTTGGGCATCAGCTTTGAGGATACATCCTCCGGGCATTTCACTCTCGGAATTCAGAATGATGAGCACTCATTCATCATCGAGGATTGTGAGGTGGGGGGGATGTTTTTAGCTTCAAGTGATGTGACTTTTGAGGATTACGATGACCCCGACTTCAATTGCCATGAACCTGTCCGTATAAGGAACATCGTGGACGGGTATGGGATCAGAGTTTCTGGAGACGATGTTTATGATTTCAACCATCTGGTATCTGTCGAGAACTGCAAATATGGAATGTATTTGGGCGGCCTCGGAGGAACAATTGAGGGTGTTCGGATCCACAGCACTTCTGACAGTTGCCTGTACGGGATTTTTCATCAAGCAGGCAGTGCCTCGGACACTCTGAAGATAAGAGAGTCTGTCATAGAAGGTAGCTATAGTGCTGGTATCCACTCGGTAGGCAAGACATCGACGGACATCACGGATTGTGCTCTTTATGCAGACGGAGCTAACATGGAGATAGGAGTGTACTCGTACGTGATGGGTTCGTTCAACATGCGCTCCACGAAGATCATTCAGGCAGAAACTGGCATTTGGGCAACAAGCACTAAAGCAGATTTTGGAAGTGCATCTGATTCCGGGCTCAATAGTGTATATATCGATACATCAGAGGCGAATTCCAGATGCGTGCACTTCTCTGGACTAGGAACTCTCAATGCACAGTACAATTACTGGGGACAATGGCCCATCCCGGATTCCAGCAAGTTCGAGTCAGGAGGATTGGGAAGTATTGCATTTACTCCGGCTTTAAGCGAAGGGCCAGCTTCTTTTTGGGACTGTGGCCCATACGATCCTGAAGCTGACTATAACTGCCAATTTGAACCAGGACTTCCTGGAACACCGTCGAAGATAACTGCCCTTGACGAAGAAGAACAGGTTCCGCTTGAGTTCTCCCTTTCAAACAGCTATCCCAATCCATTCAATCCCTCATGCCGAATAGACTACTCTCTTGCCAAATCCTGCATTGTGGAGATAGTCGTTTACAACATTCTAGGGCAGAGAGTAAGAACACTCGTGAATGATGAGCGACCCGCAGGACCTAATACAGTCATCTGGGATGGCAAGAATGAACAGGGCGGAGATGTTGCCTCTGGATTGTATTTCTACAAGATGCGAGCGGCTGATTTCACAAAGACCCAGAAGATGATGCTATTGAAATAGAGTTGATTTCTTATAAGGAGAACTACAATGCAGAACCATAGATTTGCAACAGTGACCGTAGTAGCAGCACTCTCACTGTTGGTTGTAGCCAGTGTCGC
>JAHJOQ010000024.1 GCA_018820315.1 Candidatus Zixiibacteriota bacterium
AGCCGCAAGACCAACCAAGATTCGGTTCTTCGTCCAGCCAAGGATCATAGCCTATGCTACCAAAAGGGGGGTTCGTCTGGAATCTGAAATTGTCACCATTCTCACCTCCCCAGTAGTTTCCGTACGCCGGCAGGGTTCCTATCCCGGCATGGTTGATTGACCTTGAGGCAGTATCGGCAAGATCAATTACGATCAAGTTGCCGCCCCGCAAAGAATCAGGAGCCCCGCCAAAATCAGATCCGCCTTGTGCTGTGTAGATTCCAGTCTTTGCCCACTGGATACCGGAATTCCGCATTGTTACTTTGGACATGCCAGGAACATTAATACCTACGACAGTGTTACTATCATGGCTGACAATCATACATGTATCCATATGCACATTACTCTTATAAGTAGCGCTTATCCCCGTGTTGAAGTCACCCTCCAACAACACACGCTCAAGTGAAATAACAGAGGATGTTGATGTGGAGTAAGTGTATATACCGAAATTGTCATTCACTTCACTACTGAGAACGCGAATGTGTTGAACTGTGTCGCCAGGTGCCGCAATATAGATTCCGTATTTGCAGTCTTGAATCTGGACCATCCAATCGAAATCAGGGCAATTCCCATCGACCTTAATTCCGTAACCATCTGGTACATCTCTGATTATCAAAGGTACATGGTAGTTGACTGTTGTATCTGCAAACGTAACATTGTCGGTGTTCAAATAAATCCCGCCGGCTTGACAATTCTCGATGACGCTTGAACACTCTGAGAACAGACCGGAGAAGCTTAACGCAAATGATCCTGAAGTAGTCGGGGCTTCGAAACTCATGCCTATGTATGCATCTCTTAGCGAGAGTGACGGACGGACATCACCTGTTACCTCGACTCTGCCA
Organism: Candidatus Zixiibacteriota bacterium; assembly: GCA_018820315.1. Lineage (NCBI taxonomy): Bacteria > Pseudomonadati > Candidatus Zixiibacteriota > Candidatus Zixiibacteriota bacterium. Next base: position 882 of record JAHJOQ010000024.1, read on the forward strand.
TTATCCACTATTCTGATTCCGTACCATGATCCGGCCTCTTCAGATGGAGAGCTGAACACAACCGAATCTTCCAAGATCAACGTACCCTTGACTATGATTTCTGGTCGAACAGTGTCAACACCCGATGAAGTGAAGTCGATCTGACTAAAATCAACCTCTAGAGAAATCCAGTCTGAATGCAAATGCAACGTGTCGTCTTCATCGACAATGATGTCACCACACACAAGTAGATCTTCTGAAATGGTTCCACTGAGGTAACCGCAAACACCGGCGGGGACTATCTCATACAGATATCCCTCTCCTGGCTGCAAATGTGCATGGAATGCGAAATTGCTATCAGCGTTGACCAAAATGCTATCATCGCTGGATTGATCTATGACGAGGTAGTTCCAGTCACCGGACAATTGCATTTCGTCCAAGTAAACTGTTACGTCGTTCCCTTCAGAGGCTAACAATCGACGATTGACCAGCATGAAGTAGTCATCGCCCGTCTGATTGTCTTCGAATACGGCCGCTTCAATCCAGTCCTCAGTACCTGTCACCGGATCGCGAAACTCCCCGACGACGCTGTCGACAAAGCCTATACCTTGGTCATCCACCAAACCCACCTCGAGAAGGCTACACTCCTTCAGGATTGAGCCGATAGGCTTGGCTCTGCCGAGAATTTCTTTTACCCATTCTCCTTCTGGGCTGAGACACCAGTAAGTGGAGTCTGGATGCCTTTCGAACAGACCATGGAGCTTTATTCCATCACCCTCGTCAGGATAACCTTGCTTGTCGTAGGTCACATAGAAGCAAGTATCTTCCTTTTCACAGTAGACGCTGAAGGGACGGTGATAACCTTCATCAGGGCAATTATTGTCGATGGAGATGAGTGTATCATTGTGTGGTGCATAACTGAAGAAAGGGCCAGGTTCTTCATCCTCAGGATTGTGTTGTGGGCTGCTCGGCCAGTATATCGGTATCATTCTCCAGTATCCTATGCCGTCTACACCATGCGCCAGTGCCATGTAGACTTGAACCCGATGATCTTCCAAGGTTAAGTCCGACGGCCATCGACGGTAATAATAGAACGAATCAGTGTACGGTGCTTGATAACAGTAGGCCTTTGTTATATCACTCCATCGTTGCCCGGTCGAGAGAGTGAGCCAGAAATTCTTGTAAGCATCATGTGCCTTCTCTCTGAGTATATCGACTCGATCGAATATCGTTGTTAACGTGTGTTGCACACCAATACTATCCCACCAGCCGCGGCATTCCTCAAACTCGTCAGAATTGTTGTTGGCACCACACCTGAAAAAGTAATCATGAACTTGCAGAAATGCCACGTCTACGTATCTGCAAAGTACATCTCCATTGAGCCTCGTTCCGAGATTAGCGGTTGCCGGACTTACAACTCGCACGGTGTCGGTTGCGGAGCTAGTGATGCCCTTTATAGCATCATTTGCCACTCTGAGGATCGGATACTGAATTCCAGCAGCTTCATCACAAAGATGATACCCCTTTACGTTGCTGTAGTCGTACAAAGCAGTGAAGTAACTTGATAAGCTCTCAGCAGCGTCGCTCGCATGATCCCAAAAGTACCTGCCGTCTTCATTTAAGATGGTGACTTGGTTGATGCACAGATCGACAGCATCATACCAATAGAGCTGCAATTCTACATACAGGGAATACTGGGAGGTGAACTTGCCATTACTGAATGGGAAGTCTATATCGACATATGCGCCTGTAGTATCGAAGTCAGAGACTCTAATGAGCTTCTCTGCAACAATCGCCGAGTCCTGCGCGTCCCAGTCAGTATCCGGTCGATATTTCCAGACAGCAGTTACTCGGCATACGGAGACAGTGTCATCATGTTCTCCTGTTATCTTCATGTTGAATCTTGCTGTTATCGTGTCGTCCCAAGCCCCACACCTTCCTTTATCGACCATTTGAGCGAATGCACTATGATAACTGTAACTCTGCCAAGAGGGGCCCTCGAGAAAGACATAACCGGCTGTATCTTGAGAGACTTGGCAGCGACGAACAGTTTTGAAGTCCAGAGCTTGGTCCACGAAGCTCTGCCCAACGCTGAGAAGATCGAAATAGTAACCCTCATACACGTCCTGATGGACAACGTCCATAGGTGAATATATGCCTCTAGTCGCGAGAATTTCCAGTATAGTGTCTACGCTGTCATGGTAGGCAGGCTCCTTTGCCCCTATCGGCACCGAGGCCTGCACTACGAAGTTGATTCCGTGGTTCCGTGCCGTGTCAAGTTCCTCTCTCAATGAAAGTGGCTGAAATCCGACTATTACATTGTTTATCCCCAGATCCACGAGTATCGAATCGAAAATGCCGATCGAATCGCTGGGCGTGCCATTAGATGCAGGGTGTCCATAACCATAAAATGGATATTCTCCCGCGGTGGTCTCAGTGATCCGTACGACAGCGATGATAAACACTGTACAGATAGCCAGTGTCCTTTTCATTGAAATCCTCCAATCCCAATTGCGCTACTTGGATTCACGTATGAGCAAATGATTCGCATTTGACTACCTCCTTGACTACAGGCTACAGACGGTGAACTCTGACAGAGGGATTAGACTGGTCATGTGACAACTCAGCTACATGAAACGATTCTTATCGTCTCTCTTGCTTGACAGCCACTACTTCAACAATAGCATCTTCTTGCCGATCACATCTCCGTCCACTTTCAAGACATAGAAATAAACACCTGAAGACACGGCCTTGCCAGAATCCTCCTTACCGTCCCATGATATCTCGTACCTACCGCCATTTTCTGTGCACTTTTTCAAAATTCTTACTCGTTGCCCCAGAATGCTGTATATGACCAGCTCTACTTTCCTATGTTGCTGGCCAACCAGTGAATATTCAATGGTAGTGCTGCCATTGAACGGATTAGGGTGGTTCTGTCTCAAAACTGCGAACTGCGTCGGCAAGAACTCATTGTCCACGGGCCTTTCTGCAGAGGTAGGTAAGCTCGGATCCCCAGCATACACATAGACATTGCCATAGGCGTACTCAATCGCATAGATATCTGACGCGGTGACTACCACATCATCCACTCCGTCGCCATCGAAGTCACCTGCCGATCCCACCGAATGTCCAAACTCCCGGCCAACATAGGGCCACGCACCTGTTCCTGAAAGAATGAGGTCCGCTTCACCGTCCATACCTCGATAACCGTAGTAGATGTACACTATGCCGTATGCGTAGTTGAAAGACGGATGCCCTACAGCGATGTCATCCCATCCGTCATGGTTGATATCTCCGATGTTTGCAACGACATCTCCCCATGTCGCTGTATCACTAGTATCTCCGAGTATTAGCGGAATGGTATCAAAAGGAGCTCCGCCAAAGTAAAGACAAGGCCACAGAGCCTGCCCAGTAACAACAAAGTCAGCACAACCATCTCGGTTGATATCGCCAACACTATATAGAAACTCACCAAAATTGTCGAAGTTGATATCTTCTTTCCAGACTGTCCAGAAGACAACATCAGGTGTGCTATGAAGAGGCACGCTTCCGAAGATGACACCGACATAAGAGGGGTAGTTGCCCTTCATGCCTGAATAGACGAAGTCTGCAAGTCCATCCCCGTTGATATCGCCTGGAGAGAGGCCAAGCCAGAAATCATTGTAGCCGTTCCCCTGATCGTAGAAATCGATGTGCTCGTCCACAATTGTGTCCAGGAGGTCACCTCCGTGATATATGTAGAATCTGCCGTCATAGGGATAGATGTCACTATTAACTGCGGCAATTATCAGGTCATTCTGTTCATCACCATTGACATCTCCTGAACTCAATGAAATTCCAAATGCACTGAACGTGTCAGTGGCATTGAACAGTCTGAGATCAGGCTCGGATTTAAGGAAGAAATCGACTCCTCCAAGCCAGACATCCACAACTTCGACACTGTCCTGCCAAGTCTCGCGCATAACGAAATCATCCACGCCATCTCCATTGATATCAGGCACCCAGGCATACCTCGCCCCATAATTGCCGATCAACATGTCTGGAATGGTGTCGGGCGGATTTCCTCCTTGGAAGGCATGCACTCTCTTTCCACCGCCATATTCGGCCACGAGTATATCGCTGTAGCCGTCACCATCAATATCGCCCGGTGATATTGCGTCTCTCCAGAGTAGTCCGCCGACACTATCGCTGTGAAAGTGTGCTATCAGTTCGAGTGGGAATTCGGCGAAAGCGTTTTCCGCAATAAGCAGTATGAACGCAACCGATGTGATATACAACAACTTTTGTAGTAGCGCCAGCAAAGATACGTGAAAACCCCTTTCTCAATTCGACAGTGAACCAGCACGTCGGGACCGATGATGTCCCTTTATGCCTATACATAAAAGATACGATAACCACCCTATCTGTCAACCCTTATTCTGAGTCTGCATTGTGCACGGTTTAGACCCATGTGCCTTTCATAAATGTCGTCCGCGTTGCCCTATTTGCAGTTACCTTTCTCATATTGTATCATACATTCCATGCTATTTCTTCTCCTGCGCACACTTC
>JAHJOQ010000025.1 GCA_018820315.1 Candidatus Zixiibacteriota bacterium
GAAGTGTGCGCAGGAGAAGAAATAGCATGGAATGTATGATACAATATGAGAAAGGTAACTGCAAATAGGGCAACGCGGACGACATTTATGAAAGGCACAGCGGGCACGTCCAGCAATTCACCTTTGTCCAAAATGTCGCGCATCCTTGTCCACGCTGCAAACGGCTTGTCCTTGCGAGTTCGCCCTTCTTCTTCTGGAAACAGGATATCTTCTAAAGTGTACTGCCGGAGAAGTGCGTTTCATTTCCATCAGCAATCCGGCACCCCATCTCCATCAGTATCGCACGGCGCGTTGCCGCCGGAGAAGATGTAGCTGATGAGATACACAACGTCATCGATATCGATACTGCCGGAACAACCAGAGTCACCGGATTCGTACGGCACCGGTTCCGGCCCACCGACAAAAATGTAGTTTATGAGATAAACAACATCATCAATATCTACTCCGTCGCTAGCATCGGCATCGCCGCACATGGAGGGCAGGCTAATCGTCCTGATCAATGGGCCAACCTCTGGTGCCTGCAACCACGGATTGTAGTCGAATCGGATGAACGCTTTGTTTGCAATCTCCGTACCGATCGGCAGGCCGTCCTTGGGCGATATCGAATACGTGAAATACCCCTCACCCTCTGGCGGATTCTCATTCGGTGGAAGCATTATGCTGTCGCAATACCACTCGATGACTCCAGTGTAAGGGTCGAAGTCTACAACGCAGTTCTCAGGATGGCTCATTGGGCCGATTGCTAGCGTTCCCCAGTCCAGGTCAGTGTCTAGCGTATCAACTACACGGATGTAGATCGCTTCGGCCGTAGCTTCCGGCTTGTTTTCGAACTGCACAGTGTACTCCAGCCTCTGGTCGGGGGCGATGTCATAGACTGGCAACTTCTCGCCCGGATCGGCAATCTTGTCGTTGGGATCCCACGAGCCGACGACCTCTCGATAATGCACGATCTCGTTGTTCGAGATATCCGCTTCAGGTGCCGCAGACGTTAGCCAGGACTTGCATTCAAGGATATGTCCGATCGGAACCGTTTCAGGGAGATTACCCCACACCAACACATATCCACCATACCAACCTGATGGGTCAATCGTACCAAGTGGCATTACTGCCGTGTCACCAGCGAGACTGTAGCCACTATAGGAACCGGTATTGATAGTCTCTGGAGTTACGTCAAGGAACGTAATCTCTGTCGGCAGAAGGACCCTAAGCGTGCAGTCATCCGCCTGGAAGGTACCTATGTTAGTCCAGAAGCAATTGAACCCGAAACTGAAACCTGGCCGCGCACCACCCGCATCACTTATTGCCCCTGCTAGGTCAGCATACGAGGTGTCCACCCGTATATAAGAAAGCTTCAGGACACTGTCAGAGGCAAGGGAATTGGTCACTCTCAGAAACACACTGTATGTGCCTGCAGTGTCATACTGATGTACAGGGTTCTGCGCTGCATCCGTGTTCTCATCACCGAAGTCCCAGTACCATGAAGTCGGACTACCGGGACTTTCGTCAGTAAACTGAACCGAAAGCGGCTGCACACCCGCTCTTGGAGCGGCGTCTAATCTCGCCTGAAGGTCATTGACGAAAACGTAATCGGCTTTGATAACAGAATCTACCTGGTCACAGCCGTCAAGCTGTAGCCTTGCTCGCAACTTTACATCGTACTTGCCCTGTTGCGTGTAAGTGTGGATCGGGTTTGCTACATCGCTGGTATCATCGTCACCGAAATCCCAGAAGTACTCGTTCGCGGTGCCGTCAAGAACCGGCTCGAACATCACTGTGAGAGGTGATCTGCCGCTAGTCGGCGTTCCAAAAAAGTCCGCCGAGAGAGTCTCCTGAGTCGTGATGTACCCCGGTTTGGTGAGCGTATCAGCTCCTATACCGTCTGCCACGATCAGAGTCACATCGTACGAAGAGCTGCCGGTGTATTCGTAGGATGGATTCTGCTGATCACTCGTACTGCCGTCCCCCATATCCCAGCTCCAGCTCGTGATTGAAGCGGAGCCGGTCGAACTGTCAGAGAAGCTCACGACCAGAGGTGAATCACCACATCTGACATCAGCTCCGAATTCCGCCCTGATGTCAGAGACATGGATGTAATCAACTCTGATGGCTGTGTCAACAACGCCGAACGCCTCAGCGATCAGCGTCACAGTGTAGTCGCCTTCCTCCTGGTACTTGTGCAGGGGAGTGAAAAGTGTGCTCGAATCATCGTCACCGAAATACCACTCGACCGCCTCAGGCGTAACACCCCAATCCGGGGTGAATTCGATCGGCAGAGGTTTGCGACCTGATGTCAATGAGGCCGAAAAGCTCCCAAGCGGATCACATGCATCGCCTCTTCCATCGGCGTCACCGTCTGCCTGATCAGGATTGTGGACGGTGACGCAGTTGTCTGTCGGACACGTGTTGTTGGGATACCCGGGATCGCCGTAACCATCTTCGTCTGAATCAGTGCACAGATCGCATGAGTCACCAATGCCGTCTCCGTCTCCGTCGTGCTGGTCGGGATTGTAGACATAGGGGCAGTTGTCGGGCAGGCAATAGTTGCTTGAGTATTCCGGGTCGCCGTATCCATCCCCGTCACTGTCTATGCACGGCGCTACGTAGACGGAGGCTGGCTTCGCGAGTGTGTCGGTATCTGTTCCATTTGAGGCTATCAAGGTCACATCGAACGGTTGACCGGCCGGGCAGAAGACGGCTTCTATCATGAAAGCATAATCAGTCCCCCAGTAGTGCAGCATTGAACCCCAGCCCTCTTCCTCCCACCAGTACTCCGAAGACCTTTCCTTCTCCCATTCTGAATGTCCCTCACCGTTATCGGAAATAATCGCCATTGAATTCTGCATCTGATCGGTTACCGTGAAGCCGATGTGGAAATCGCCGGAGACCACGATACCGAGGTCCGTCACATCGAGTGCTGTCCAGTCCTCGGGACCTATCGGCAGCTCGGCGTAGATTATGCTGTCACATGGCACGACTACCGAGTCGATCACTTGACCGGGATACCCTCCCTCACTATTCCAGACGAAGACAGTGACTCCGTTCCCGGTGCAATTCCACTCCGGGTAGCCACTCCAGAACATCATCCGTATCTCGCTGAGCAGACGCGGCACTCCCTCCACAGTAAACCGCATGTTGTAGAGATCATCCAGCCATATACTAGTGTCCCGTCAACATGATATTATTGGGCATGTCATTGACTTCCGAAATTGTTTGCGCTATATTTGTGCAAACAAGGAGGTGGTCGATGAAAAAGTACATCGTTCGATTATCGAAGGAGGAGCGTGATAGACTGAAAC
>JAHJOQ010000026.1 GCA_018820315.1 Candidatus Zixiibacteriota bacterium
ACTGGCGAGGATCTTCAGGAGTTAATATCATCTCTTACCTCATATCTCTATTATCAGACATACAGATAATAAAAAGACGATACTTAACCGCCTCAACCAAAACTTGTGGGACAGCCTCTGGACATCTGCCGCGCACTTGATGTGCGAGCAGAGGCTGTGCCTCTGCGTTCTTCACGAGCTATCCACAGGAGCACAGCTCCTGTGTGCACTTTGATGCGACATAAGAGATCGCCACGTCGCTTTGCTCCTCGCGATGACGACGATGGACGTATTGGGGTTTTTCAACATGCCTTTTCACCGGCATGACATCTGTCTCATGTTCTGTTGTGGGCGAGGCGTCTTGTGATGCGCCAGACTTGTAGGTCGAATCCCTCGCGGATTCGACACTTCGGTATCTGAATCCGCTTGACTTCCAGAAGAAAAACAAACAACATTAAGACAATGTCCACAATACCGGGGAAGATCACTTTTGACCTACCTTCTGTATTTTTCAGATGTTGAAAGGGACAATATATGTTCTCGAAAATTTTATCTGGGAACTCTCGGATGAAAGAAATTATTCATGTGTTATTACTCACAGTTTTGATTGCCGCTGCAAATCTGGGCCTGAGAACGATGGTGACCCAGGATGATGAGTTATGGACTCGTCGCATTGAATTCCATGAGAATGAATTCCCTTATTCAATACGTCCCCTTACAAATGTAACAACCAGGTCATTGGCCAATGTTTTTGAAATATCTATCAAACATGCCTTTGCTTTCAGCCAGTACATTCTTGTCTTTATCCTCTTTCTATCATTCAGATATTTTTTAAAGATTATCGGGATGTCACAGAAACAAAGGATCTTTGGATTATGGATGCTCGCATTATCGTTCCCGATACTGTGTATACACTTCATTCCAAACTACTCCTGGGATGATCTTTGGGCATATATTGGTTTGATCTGGATGGCGGTATTCTTATTTAGAAGTAAACTAATTCATGCCGCATTGTGTCTAACATTTGCTATGCTAAGTCGTGAAAATGTAGTTTTGATAGCACCGGCTTTTTTCCTGATTGGTTCTGAAAAAATCTCCTGGAAGAAAAGACTTACTGCGCTTTTGATTCCGATTATTCTATATTGTGGATATCGTTTTATCATGTTTCCAGAAATCCTCTCAGGCCGTTTCACACGATTGATTGTGAATTTTGAAAATCTCGGAGAAATCAGACAGACAACCTATTCTGTTTTCATAAGCTTTGGCTGGCTCTGGGGGCCACTTATAATAGCTTTATACAGGTTTCTTAAAAAAGAACGGTTCACGGATAAGTTCTGGAATCAGATTGTTTATTCCGCGATTATAGTTTCTGTATTATGTATAGGAGTAACTCTCAACACCGCGCTTGCCAGAGAAACACGGCTCTTTTTTACACCTTTTGTGTTTATAATACCACTGGCTGTAAGTCATATTTCAAACAGAAAAACATTATTTGAGCAAATGTTAGAAAGAAACCAGGGTTGGAGAATAATCCTGAGCGGTACCGTTCTGTTCACTGGCTGTCTGGTAACAATAGTATTGCTATTTCCCTCTTTCCCATTCCTGCCAATGATTGACTTACATCGCACCCTGTTTGCATTAAATTTGAGCTTGTTTATTGTGATTGCATTACTTGAAAGTAGAAAATACCGTGATCTGTTAATAAGAATCAACCGATGAGAAACGCCAATTATTCACTTCATTGAGTGTGATAATCTCCTCTATTGATCTTGGCAATGTGGAAGACAAGGCCGCGAGCTGCCGCAAAGCTGTAGATGCGTGCAATGAAGCGCTGAAGGTGAGAACGTATGGAGACATCCCGATGCAATACGCGCTGACTCTGGAAAACGCGGGACTGATCTACTGGACGCCGGCTGGAGATGACAACAAGGCTAACGATTGCGCGCTAATGCTCAGGCGCGTTATGAACAGCGTCTGAGGATTCTCTTTTCGACTGATCCCTGCTGATCTGTGATAGACTCATCATGTATTCAGCGCGTTGGTTAAACCATTTGCCTTTAGTATTCAAGAATGTATATTTCCGGCTAATAAGTTTGGCACCTGCCGAGAAGTGATAGGTATGGATCAATGATTAGCTCGTTTGTCTGGAATCCGGAAGAGGGTGGTCGCGAATTTGAGGGAATGATCAATTTCAGCGAACTTCTCACCAAGAAAGATCATGTTTTTTGGGTTGATCTGTCTGAGCCGACCGACGAGGAATCGTACATCCTGACCCACGACTTCAAGTTCCATCCGCTTGCAATTGAAGACGTTTTGAGCGAAATGTCTCGACCAAAAGTCGACGACTACGAGGATTATATATTCGTCGTATTTCTCGTCGCCAGCGGACGCCCGGGTGGCGAGGATGATCTCCCATTCAAGGAGATCGGTCTGTTTCTGACCCGGAATTGCGTCGTGACTGTCCATTTTCAGCGGCTCAAGGTGATCGATTCAATCTTTGCGCGTCTTCATAAAGACGAGAGATTCATCTCGCGCGGAGCGGACTTTTTCTTCCACACGGTACTCGACCATCTCGCTGACACATATTTCCAGACGCTGCTGGTTATCGAGGCCGAGACCGACAAGATCGAGGATGATGTATTCGAGGATCCCGATCCGGAAATCGTCAAACGCATATTCACAATCCGTCGTGACGTGCTCCAGATCAAGCGTACGATTGCACCGCTACGTGAAGTTGTCGCTCAATTTGCTCGGGCCAAGTTCTCCCGGATAGGGGAGAGGACCTCGATCTACTTCTCCGATATTTATGACCATCTCGCGAGGATTTCGGATGAGGCAGATGAGCACAGAGACGCCCTGAACTCGTCGCTCGAAGTCTACTACTCGAACGTGTCGACGCGAACGAATGAGATCATCAAATTCCTGACAATTTTCACTGCGATTTTGCTGCCGCCGTCATTCATCGTCGGTTTTTACGGCATGAATTTTACGACGTTTGCGCCGGGCCTCGAATGGGAGTACGGCTACGTATTCGTTCTTGCGATTATATTGATGGTTGTAGGCGGATTGCTACTTTTCTTCCGAAAGCGCAAGTGGATATAGAGCTTGTCCCGGATACCCCCGATATCTCTTTCGATTGAACTCAGTATCTCTGAATTCTCATCAATCTACAATGAAACCTTGACATCTTTGCGGAGTATGATATATTCATTGACTGACCGGTCGGTCAGTAAGCAAGATGATTTTGCTCTGGGGTGCATTATTTCGAGAGTTCAACAGACAGAGGCGGACAGAGAAGGTCGTCGGAAACATATCACCGAAGCTGCGTTACGGGAGTTTGCCCGAAACGGCTACCACAGCACAGACGTTGCTACGATCGCTGAAAGGGCAGGTGTTTCGAAAGGGACGATTTACAACTACTTCGACAACAAGGAAGATCTCCTCCTCGGCGTTATTCATGACGGCTTTCGGCGAATTGACGAGAGGATGCAGGAAATTTTGTCATCGCCCGGCGATCCTGTCAAGAAGCTGAGAGAATCCTTACAGGCGTATCTTACGTTTTTCGAATCTCAAGAGGAATTCAGTGAAGTTCTCCTAAAGGAGGCGGTTCACATTTTTCCCAAGGTGCGGGATGAATATTGCGGCTATCTTGTGGAGAATGTCGGCTATATCGAGACACTGATCAAAGAGGGAATCGCTCAGAAGAAGTTCGACAGGATAGATGCTCGCCTGGCGGCACTCTGTCTGATGGAACTGGTGCACGCAGCCACGAAAGATTCGGTGCTGATCAAGAGAAAGATAAATGTCAGAGAAGATCACAGGACAATTATGAAGATTTTTCTCAACGGGATAGAGAAGAAATGAATCACAATCTCAGACGGTTAATCGGCCCACGACTGTTTCTATTGGTGCTTGTCTCGATGCCAATTCTCTTTCAGTCGGTATGTGAAGGGAGAGATCTTACGCTGGATGATGCAGTCGAGCTCGGACTCAGGAACGATGAGACTTACTTAATAGCCAAGGAAGAACTGGACCGAGCTGCCGGACAAATTCGAGAGGCTTGGGCTGGCGCCCTTCCTCAGCTCAGTTTCGATGGTCGATACACACGGAACATCGAAATTCCGGAAGTTGTGATCGGCAGTGAGTCGATCAAGTTCGGTACGAGCAACAACTACTCCCTCGGCTTGACGTTGATTCAGCCGATCTATCTGGGCGGCAAGGTTGGCGGTGGGCTTAAGATAGCGAAATACTATCGCAGCTATGCAGACTACAAGCTCAGGCAGACCCGAAATGATGTCATGTATCAGGTCAAGCAGGCTTTCTTTAGAGCTAAGCTCGCAAATGATGTCGTCGCCATACATGATGACGCCATCAAGCAGGCGGAACTGAATCTCGCAAATGTGAGAAAGCAATTCGAGCAAGGCATGGCTGCAGAGTTTGATCTTCTAAGAGCTGAAGTTGAACTGGCGAATATCCGCCCGCAATTGATAAAGGCGGGGAATGATTCTGAGCTGGCTGCAATTGACCTTAAGAACAGACTTGGCATAACGACTGATGAAGATATCAATTTGATGTACGAGTTTGATTCGGGTCAGCTTGATGACTCGCTTGATTTGCAGTCGGGACTCTCCTATGCCGCGCAGAATCACCCTGCGATTGTACAGCAGGATTACATGGTCAAATCATATGACAGAGCTATCGGCATTACCAGGGCGGATGGCAGACCTCAGTTGCTGTTCAGTTCGACGTTTGCGTATCAGGCCCAGAGTGAGGAATTCTCTCCACCGAGCAATGCATGGACGAAATCGTGGTCAGCTTCTCTGATACTGTCTTTTCCAATATTCGACGGCAGAGCGAATTCCGGTCGAGTCAAACAGGTGAGGGCGGATTACAATCAAAGCAAGTATGTCGCCCGCCAGATGAAGGAGAATGTTCTCCTCTCGGTCAGATCGGCGTATGGATCATGGGAGGAGGCTGTGGCTAGTTTGCAGAGTCAGGAAAAAACGATTGAGCAGGCGGAGGAAGGCATTCGGATTGCAAACCTTCGATATGCGGGTGGAGTTGGTACTCAACTGGAGGTCCTTTCCGCTCAGACAGCTAATACACAGGCAAAAGTCAATTACATAAATGCGGTCTATGACTATGAGCTCTCGGTGGCGGCGTTCGAGCGTGCTGCCGGCTACGAGCCGACGATCAGGGGAGAAGAAAATGACTAAGGGCAGGTTAGCGATAGTGATGCTGTTGCTGTTATCGATGTCGTGCGGAGGTGGTAATACCGTTCCGAGCAACAACCATGAAGAGAGGACTGCGGTTGAAGTCGCGGCAGCTGAATTGGGCAACATGACCGTGTATCGTGATTACACTGGAACATTGGAAGGTATTGAGCAGGCGATCCTGACTGCGAAGGTCTCCGAGACAGTCATTGATGTCCGCGTGAAACCGGGAAACTCTGTTAGAGAAGGCGAAACGCTCATTCTGCTGGACAAGTCCGGTGCAACATCAAGCTTCATACAGGCGAAAGCATATTACGATAATGCTCAAAAGACATTGAGCAAAATGAAGGCTCTTTTCGACGAAGGCGCCATATCCGAGAAGCAGTACGACGATGCACAGACTGCATTCAATGTTTCGGAGGCCAACTTCAGGGCTGCGCGAGATCTTGTCGAGATCAAGGCACCAGTGTCAGGAGTAGTTACCGACTTGAAAGCGAACATAGGTGATCAGACAATAGCCGGTCAGAAGCTGGCTACAGTGTCGAGAGTCGATTCGCTTAGATTGACCATCGGCGTCGATCCCGATGATGTTGTTCTCATTGCACCAGGTATGACTGCGAGAGTGTATCCGGTCGGAGTAAAGGACACCTGGACTGAAGGGATGGTAGTCAGAGTCGCGGGCTCAGCCGACCCCAAGACGAGGGCATTCAACGTCGAAATTCTGATTGCACATCAGAGCAGTGGTCTGCGTCCCGGCAGCTTCGCAGGCTGCACGATTCCGCTCCGGGAACTGAAGGGAGTCGTTAAGGTTCCTGACGAATCGATACTGATGCGAGAGGGCTTGAAAAAGATATATATAGTAACCGGAGACACGGCAGTAGCCACCGACATTGTCACCGGCGGAAACTCTGACGGATTCACGGAGATCATTCAGGGGGTCAAGGACGGAGATGTCGTCGTTACCATGGGACAGGTGTTCCTGCAGGATAGAAGCGCTATCCGCATCGGAAACGGGGAGGCTGACGAATAATGATTCTGGCAGATGTTTCCATCAGAAGACCGGTCTTTGCAACGATGATGATTGTTGCGCTCGTCGTTCTCGGACTGACATCATTTCTCAGATTGAACATTGATCTCTTTCCACAGGTGGATTTTCCGTTTGTTGTAGTCGGCACTGTCTATCCCGGAGCGAGCGCGGAGGCTGTCGAGAATGATGTAACGAAGAAGATCGAAGATGCAGTGAACTCCATACAAGGACTTGAAGATATACAATCGTCATCTCGTGAAGGTTACTCGCAGGTTGTGCTCCGGTTCGAACTCGAGATGGACGGCAAGGAGAAAGCTCAGGATGTCCGAGAGAAGATGTCTACGCACCGCAGTGATCTACCGCAGGACATCGAAGAACCTGTGATTCAGCGTTTCGACCCTGCTGAGTCGCCGATAATGTCTCTGGCAATCGCCGGTGACAGATCGCCACGAGAGCTCACGCAGATCGCCAAGGACAAAGTCAAGAAAAGGCTCGAATCGAAGCGGGGTGTCGGGGCGGTCGATCTTGTGGGTGGATTTGAGAGAGAAATACAAGTCGATGTTGATATCGAGAAGCTCGCGGCCTATGAACTATCGCCGTTTGATATCCAGAACTCCATCGCTGCTCAGAATCTCGAAGTGCCGGGTGGCAAGATCAACGAAGGCGGTACGGAGTTCCTTGTCAAGACCATGGGGAGATTCGATGATCTCAATCAGCTGCGCAATCTGGTCGTCGCAACTCCTGAAGGCCAATTCGTGAGGCTCGCTGATGTTGCTACTGTGACAGATGGTGTCGAAGAAAGCAAGTCATTATCGCGCCTCACTGGCAGACGGGCTGTCTCGCTGAATATCAAGAAGCAGTCGGGCGGCAATACGGTCGACGTAGCCAATCTTGTTTATGCTGAGCTTGAGCAGCTTCGCAAGGAGATTCCGGAGGATGTATCTCTGATAGTGGCTCAGGACAATTCGGTGTTCACACGTGATGCCGTCCATGACGTAGAAGTGGCGATGCTGTATGGTTCGATTCTGGCAGTGCTGGTTATCTTCCTGTTCCTGGCTGATCTTCGCTCGACTATCATTTCAGCAATCGCAATTCCTACATCGATAATTGCGACTTTCACTTTCATGAATGCGCTCGGATTCACACTGAATTTCATGACACTGCTGGGGCTGTCGCTCGCTGTGGGATTGCTCATCGACGACGCAAT
The DNA here is from genome assembly GCA_018820315.1 of Candidatus Zixiibacteriota bacterium. Classification (NCBI taxonomy): domain Bacteria; kingdom Pseudomonadati; phylum Candidatus Zixiibacteriota; species Candidatus Zixiibacteriota bacterium. The sequence continues at coordinate 7,427 of JAHJOQ010000026.1, forward strand.
CGTCGTCATCGAAAACATCTACCGGCATATAGAAATGGGCAAACCGGCAAAGTTGGCCGCCGCTGCCGCAACGTCAGAAATCGGGCTTGCCGTGACTGCAACGACTTTCTCGATCGTGGTGGTATTCCTGCCGGTTGCATACATGAAAGGTATCGTCGGGCGGTTCTTCTATTCGTTCGGAATGACTGTCGCATTCTCGGTGCTGGTATCGCTGTTTGTTGCGTTCACACTGACGCCAATGCTCTCGTCGCGCTGGTTGAAGAGAGAGCAATCTCGCAAGGGCACGCGCAATCCAATCTACATGGCCACCAACGCGTGGAATGGTCTGTTTGGTGCGATCAACCGAAGATACAGCGGAATCCTGAAATGGGCTCTTGGGCATCGAGTGATAACACTGCTGGTCGCTACCGTCGCGTTCATCGGCGGAATGATGCTATATCCGTTGATCGGTTTCGAATTCATGCCGCAGAGCGACCAGTCACAGGCGTTTGTGGCAATAGAGACCGCTCCGGGTACACGGCTGGAGGTATCTGAAGAAATCGTTGGCAAGCTGGAGCAGATAATTCGGAGCCACGCGGAAGTCACGGATGTCTTTAGCGTAATCGGCGGAGAATCCTCCCCGATCAACAAAGGCACTATGACGATCAAGCTGATTCCAAAGGATGAGCGCGACATGACTGTCGCCGAGTTCGTCCAGGAGTTGCGTACGGAGTTGAAGCAGGTACCGGGAGTGAGGACAAGCATTGCCGTTGAGGCGGGACATGAAGGGGGGGAGGCGCCTGTTGCATACTCTGTGACCGGCGATCAGGAAGAGCGTGTCACGCGCTATACGGAAGCGCTCGAAGCAATAGTGCGAAACACTCCGGGTGCAGTCGACATCAATAATACTCTCTCCAGGGGGACACCTGAGCTGCGCATCAATGTCGATCGCAATAAGATTGCTGATCTTGGCTTAAATATGCTACAGATAGGTTCTGCCGTTAGATTACTGGTTGAAGGCGACGTTGTGTCACGTTACAAGGACATCGATGACGAGTATGATATTCGCCTTCGAGTGAAAGAAACCCAACGCAATATCGGATCATCACTCAGGAACTTCCTCATCCCATCATCTAAGGAAGTGGAGGGCATCGATGATTTTCAGGTGCCGCTTTCACGAGTGGCGAGTATCGAGAAGTGGGGAGGACCAGCAGAGAAGACCCGTTTCAATCGAAAACGGGAGTATCGAGTGCTCGCGAATGTTGAGGGTCGCTTTTCAGGCAATGTCAGACAGGATGTCGAGGCCGGCTATGCCGATATTGACATGCTTCCCGGATATGATATAGCTCCGGTTGGTGAAGGAAATTACCAGAAAGAAGCATTTAACTACATTTTTGAATCTCTGATTCTGGCAATCATATTCATCTACCTGCTCCTGGCTTCGCAGTTCAATCATTTTCTTGATCCGCTGTCGATCATGGTTTCACTGCCGTTATCGCTGGTGGGGGCATTTCTAGGGCTCCTCGCATTTGGCAGCTCTATTTCGATCATCTCCTTGATCGGTGTGATTATGCTGATGGGACTGGTGACGAAGAATGCTATTCTTTTGATAGACTTCACGAAACAGGCACGGGCGAGGGGTTTGTCTAGAACCGAGGCACTGCTGCAATCAGGGCCCATACGGTTCCGTCCTATCATGATGACCACGGCATCGATGGTCTTCGGTGTCCTTCCTCTCGCTCTCGGATTGGGTCCTGGCGCTGAACTGCGGGCACCGATTGCCCGGGTTGTCATTGGTGGGCTGATATCGTCAACAGCCTTGACTTTGGTCGTGGTTCCCGTAGTATACACCATATTCGACGACATTGCTCAATGGTTTGGCGGTTCACGGCGAAAGGATCAGGAACTTGAGAAGGCTGCGGATGCGGTATAGCGATCTCCGCTCCACAAGCGAGCTATTCAAGGACTTCATCTATGATCCCGGTGCGCTATCGCGATGGCTCGGCCCATCATTTCACGATGCGGACAGCTTCAGGAAAACAGCTGCTCGTCTCCTCGCCACAGAATATGACAGGGATGAGCTTGCCCGAATTCTAAGGTTTCAGAACGAGGAATTCGGAGCCTCTGAGCCCACGCTCAAGAACATCGAGCACATTGCAGATGGGAACGCTTTGTGCGCGATCGCCGGGCATCAAGTTGTGATGCTTGGCGGCCCCGCAATGATTCTCCACAAAGCACTCACTGTGATCAAGCTCTCCGAGAAGCTCAGCAATCTGTTAGCACATCCGGTCGTGCCGGTTTTCTGGCTGGCGACTGACGACCACGATTTCGCTGAAGTCGATCATGTCTTGCTACCGAGAGATGATGGCAGTATCGAGAAGATTTCTTACAGCCCGGCGATTCCGATAAGCGATAGAGCTATGGCGGATGTCATTCTCGATGAAAATTCCACACAGTTCATTGATATGGTTTCTGAGCAGCTCGCCGAGACCGAGTATAAGAAAGAGCTTATCGAAGATTTGCGACGATTCTATGCTCCGGGCAAGAGCATCTACGAATCATTTGCACGCTTTCTTCTCAATCATCTCGGCAGGTGCGGCCTTGTGCTTGTCAATCCTTCCAACCCGGGGCTCAGGAAGCTTTCAGCGAGCATTGTCGCCAGAGAAGTCTCGGAGTTTAAATCAGCTCGTGATACAATCAGACTTGCCAATCAGTCACTAACCGACGCCGGATATCATCTGCAGGTCGAGCGCGATGAGCAATACCTGAATCTGTTTCATGTCGATGGAATGCGCACCAGGGTGGGATTCCATGACGGACGTTTCTTCATAGAGGGCGTGGAAGATTCTGTGACAGAACCGGCGCTGCTTGATTTGATTTCGAATCATCCGGAGAGGTTTTCACCAAATGTGCTTCTCCGTCCCATTGTGCAATCTCACCTGTTGCCTGTACTGGCGTTTGTCGGAGGTCCTGCAGAGGTCGCCTACTCCACGCAGATAGGATCACTGTACGACCAATTCGATGTTGTCCCGCCGGTTGTTTGTCCTCGGATGTCTGCTACGATCGTTGAGTCCCGGTGGGCGAAGTTCATTGACAAGAACGGTGTTGACATGAAACAGCTGCAGACAATATCTGAACGTGAAGAACTGTTGACTGCGCTGCTTAAGGCTAAGTTCCCAGAGGGTATCACAGCGTCTACGGATGAAGGCCACCAACGCGTCTTGGATGTTCTGGGTGAAATTCGCAGCAAACTTGGTGAGGAGAAGAGCCTTTTGCAGGCACTCGAACAGACCAGGAAGAAAATCGACTTTGAATTGAACTCGTTTAAGAACCGAGTGTTTAAGGCACACAGGAAAGCGAACGATGATTTTTCTCAGCAATTCAGAAAGATGGCAGCTCACCTCTTCCCGGAGCAGTCATTGCAGGAGCGACTTTGCAGTCTTGTGTATTTCACAAACAAGTATGGGCCGGGAATAGTAGAAACTATATTCAACTCTCTCAGTATAGATGACCATGATCATCAGATCATATACCTATAGGTAGTAGCGACTATGAGAATTGGAATTACATGTCATCCTGTCATCGGCGGTTCCGGGGTTGTAGCATCGGAACTCGGTATTGCGCTGGCGGAGAAGGGACACCAGGTTCACCTGATAAGTTACGATCTGCCGGTCAGGGTTGACCGATTTATGGAGAATCTCTATTACCACCAGGTCGAATTCGATAGCTATCCGGTATTCAAGTATCCGCCATACACTTTAGCGCTTGCAGCGAAGCTTGCGGAGGTGGCCAAGACGTGGACACTTGATCTTCTGCACGCTCACTATGCGATTCCGCACGCCACGTGCTGCTATATTGCCAAACAGATGCTTGCTGATCCCCATTTGAAAGTAATCACAACACTTCACGGCACGGACATCACGCTTGTCGGTTCTGATAAGTCATTCTATGGGATTACGAAGTTCTCTATCGAGTCGTCGGACGGTGTGACCTGCGTTTCGAATTACCTGAAGCAGGAAGTATGCAAAGAATTCCAGATTTGTGCTGAGCCACGAGTGATTTACAACTTCATTGATGTCGACAAATACAAACCGAACGGCTGCAGCGATTTTCGTCAGAAGCTGACTGCCCGCGGGGAGAAGGTCATAATCCACATGTCAAATTTCCGTCCTCTGAAACGAATCAAAGATGTTATAGACGTATTCAGATTGATTCGTGCAGGAATGCCATCGAAGCTGCTTCTGATTGGCGAAGGGCCGGAAATAACCAGTGCCCGCGATAGAGTCGCGCAATATCATCTCACCGATGATGTCCTCTTTCTCGGCAACCAGGACAAGGTGGAAGACATCCTCACGGTCGGCGATCTCTTTCTGCTTCCGTCGGAGCACGAAAGCTTTGGTCTGGCGGCGCTCGAAGCTCTGGCATGTGGTGTGCCGGTCATTGGTACTTCGCACACCGGCATACCGGAACTGGTCGATGATGGCAAATCGGGATACGTGCTCGAATTGGGTGATACGGAGACTATGGCGATTCGCGGACTGGAATTGCTTTCCGATCCGGAGATGCACAGACAATTCTCAGAGCATGCAAGGAAATCTGTAACGACACGGTTTGAGAAGAGCATGATTGTTAAACAGTACGAGAGTTTCTATCAGGAAGTGATGGGCGGCTTATCGCTCGGATTACAGCAATAAGGATTGACGACAGATGTCTGACATAAAGCTTGATGCTCTTGCGATTGCCGCACACAGAGATGATATAGAGATCACTTCCGGCGGTCTCATGATAAAACTGCACGATCTCGGATACAAGACCGGTGGTCTCGATTTCACGCGAGGTGAGATGGGGACGCAGGGTAACGAAGGCGATCGCGAGCGTGAAGCAGAGGCAGCATCGAAAGTTCTTGGGCTGACCGTGCGTGAGAATCTCGGGTTGCCGGATGCGCAAATCGAGTTCAATCGCGGGAATGTGCTCAAGACCGTTCGTGTGTTGCGCGAGTATCGTCCGCATCTGGTGATTCTGCCGTACTGGGAACAGCGCCACCCGGATCACTATCATTGCTACAGAATCGCTCGCGAAGCTTGTTATTTCGCGGGGTTGGAGAAACTTGATTGTGAGGGGGAGCCTTTTCGACCACACAAGATACTCTATTCGACATATTACCGCGAGCCTAAGCCGTCATTTGTGGTCGACATCAGCGACCAATTCGAGCGCAAACTCGAAGCGGTGAAATGCTACATGTCGCAGTTCGATCCAAGTTGCGAATCGAAGCAGATATTCGTTCCGGGAATCGACATCTACGATTTCATCAGAACCCGCGACCGCGAGTACGGCATGCAGATTCGCAAGCAGTACGCTGAGCCGTATGTAATCAAAGAAACAATCGAAATCGATGACCCGGTCAAAATGCCGGTCGCGTCGATATAGCCGAGCATCCCGTTCCGTCGTTAATGTGCACACGGGAGCTGTGCTCCTGTGAATATCGCACAGAAGAACGCAGAGGCACAGCCTCTGCTTGCACATTTGGAGGAAATAGATACAGTGTCACACCGGCGAAAGGGCTTGTTGAAAAACCCTAAGTGATGTCATTGCGAGCGAAGCGTGGCAATCTCCGCATTTCACAATAGCCTTGATTTACATAGAGATCGCCACGTCGCTTCGCTCCTCGCGATGACGCTGCTTCACAGCATCGGAGGTTTTTCAACAAGCCCTTTCGCCGGTGTGACATGATGTCTGCCCCGGACCTTGGTCCGGGATTTCGAAGTGTGGCCGCGATCTGTTATCGCGGCTTGTATGCCGCTGTCAGGATCTCCTCACATACGTTCGGACCTGCTTCTCGCTTCGCTCCAGCAGGCAGGGATCACTGACCTACAACTTCGCTCCAGCAGGCGGGGATCGTTGACCTACTGTAGTGAACAGATCATTTGACTCTCTCTGCAAATATGATATATTAGCGCTGGAAGAGGATGGGGCCTGGTGGCCCCCGCGGCCTTCAAAGCCGTTGGCGCCCCCTAAAGGCGCGGAGGGTTCGATTCCTTCCCCTTCCGTTTTTTATTGAGGATTGTCCTTGTCTGGCCTTTTGAAGCTCCGTATATTTTTCGCAATGGCTGATACACTGTTTGACAGGAAGTTGAGTTCTCCGCGTGATATTCCGCAGGTGGAGCAAGTAGTCGCCGATCCATTCGTTGGTGAATATGTGGAGCGATATTCTCGCTCCTATGTACTCCAGATCGTGAGAGTTGTGTTCGATCAATTCAGAGACAGACTCAAGGACGGCGAGACTATAGATGGCGCCGAGATCAGGCAGACGATTCTCGATGATCTGGAATCTGAGCGCCACAAGTTCTTCACGAGCGTAGTGAATTGTACAGGGATAGTAGTTCATACGAATCTCGGCAGATCACCACTTGGCAGGCAGCGCGCTCAAACCCTGCTCGACAAGCTAACCGGATACAGCAATCTCGAATTCGATATTTCGACCGGCAAGCGTGGCAAGCGTGGCAGCCATGTCACGCGACTTTTCTCGCTGCTGACCGGTGCGGAAGCTTCCTGCGTGGTGAATAACAATGCCGCAGCTGTTTATCTGATCTTGAACACTTTCTGCAATGGCAAAGAGTGCGTTGTTTCGCGCGGCGAGCTTGTGCAGATAGGAGGCGGCTTTCGGATGCCGGACGTTATGACGGCAAGTGGGGCGATTCTCAGGGAGATTGGCACCACAAACCGCGTAGCGTTTGACAATTACTATCAGGCTGTCGGCGAAAACACCGGCCTCATAGTCAAGATTCATCTCTCGAACTTCAAGCTGACCGGTTTCACTGAGTCTGTCGATGCGAAGCAACTCGCCGCTCTCGGGCGGGAGAGAAACATTCCGGTGATGTATGATCTCGGTTCGGGAAGCTGGCTACGCCCGTCGGATTACGGGATCAAGAATGAACCCTCGATCACAAACGCGCTCGATTCAGGAGTTGATCTTGTCTGCTTCTCCGGTGACAAGCTCTTCGGAGGTCCGCAGGCAGGTATCATACTCGGTAATGCCGACCTGATCGAGAAACTCCACAAGAACCCACTGTACAGGGCATTCAGACCGGATAAGGTGACGCTGCTGCTTCTTGAGGAGACTCTGCTTTCGTATCTGCGCGGGACAGAGACGCTGGATTCACCTGCGATGACTCTTCTGACCACAGAAATTGACAAGCTCAAGACACGCGCAGAGCGGATATGTGCTTCCCTGGGTAAGGCTGGTATAGAGGCCGATATGCTCGAAACTACCGCCCTTGCGGGAGGTGGGAGCGCTCCCGAAGAAGAAATGCGATCTTACGGCGTACGCTTGAACTCCAAGACGAAGCCAGATGATCTGGCATGCGCTTTCAGATCAGCTGATCCGCCGATCATCGGTCGTATCATAGATGACAAATTTGTGCTGGACCTTAAGGCGCTCCTCGAGACTGAAGACGAGGAGCTGACTGCTGCCATTAAGACAATCCTCGGTAAATAGATGCTTTACACTATCGCAACAGCAGGACATATCGATCACGGGAAGTCGTCGCTGGTCAGAGCATTAACAGGCATGGACCCCGACCGACTGCCCGAGGAGAAATCACGGGAGATGACAATCGAACTTGGATTTGCCTGGTTCGAGCTATCGGATGAATCTGAAGTAGCAATTGTTGATGTTCCGGGGCATGAGCGGTTTGTCGATGCGATGATCACCGGCGTCGGTTCGATTGACATGGTGATGTTTATTGTCGCCGCAGACGACGGTTGGATGCCGCAGTCTCAGGAGCATCTGGAAATCCTTGATCATCTCGGTACCGAACATGGAATTGTCGTTGTGACTAAGACTGACCTTGCCACAGAAGAATGGGTAGAATTGGTGAAGGAGGACATCGCGGACAAAGTGCGTGGAACATTTCTTGAGGGTGCGCCTATCGCGACATTTTCTGCCTCTGACGACAGCGGGCTCGACAAAATCATTGGACTGGTATCGGAGCGGCTCGCAAGTATATCGGTCCGCAATCACCCTGATCGCCCTCGACTGTATGTGGACAGAGTTTTTTCGATGACTGGACACGGTGCTGTCGTGACCGGAACGATGCGCGACGGTGTTTTTGCAGTCGGCGATGACGTGCGTGTCATTCCGCACGACCTGTCGGGAAAGATCAAGTCTATCCAGACACACAAGAAGGTGCGCGATCGATCGCAGGCAGGTTCGAGAGTTGCGTTGAACATATCGGGTATAAGCCACAACGAGCTGTCTCGCGGGAGCGCTATTGTCAGTGCGGGGCAGTATTCCGGAACGAAGTCGTTTGCTGCGCGAATACGGATGTCACCGCATGCTCAGGTCAAGCTCACGCACAACAGGACTGTCAAGATTCTGATCGGCACGGTGAAAGCGAACGCTCGCGCCTTCGTGTTCGCAGGTGATACATTCGATCCGGGGTCTGAGGGTGTGTGCGAGTTCCATCTCGATTCACCGATCCTTGCGCGTGTCGGAGATCAATTCATCGTTCGGCTGCCGACTCCGGATGTGTTGCTTGGCGGTGGTGTGGTTATTGATACAGATTATGAAAGACATTCCAGATCGGATAAGACCGCAAGAAAACACTATGAGACGCGACAGACCGATAGCGTCGTTGGATTGATTGAATCCGATCTGAGAAGGCACAAAGGCATCCGCGTTGACAAGCTTCTTGAGTCATCGAACTTCTCGCGCCAGGACATCGAGCCGGCAATGGAGAAGCTGATCGAGGGTGGAAAGACAATCCGACTCGGCCAGATGGTCTTTGACGCCGGACATTTGTCCAAAGCGTCCGAGAAACTCATCGAGAAGATATCCAAGTTCCACGAGAAACATCCTGCGAGGCGTGGCATTCCAAAATCGGAGCTGATCTCAGTGGCTGATCAGGATGCTATGGTCGTAGAAGCTGCTCTGAGTATGCTTATCGGACAGAAGCGGCTTGCCGCCAGCGGGGCCATAGTGCACTCTCCCGCGTTTGCGCCGAAGCTGAAACCGGAGCAGGAGCGTCTGAGAGGGGATATAATCGCGATGTTCACCAGCGACCAGTACAATCCTCCTTCGAGAAAGCAGCTTGAGAGAATCTCATTCGCAATGCGCGATATTGTTAACTTCATGCTTGATGGTGGCGAACTAGTGGAGCTTTCGGGCGGATTACTCCTGCTCGGTGAAGACTTCGAATTCATAAGAGCGAAAATAGTCGAGACTATCGAGTCGAAGGGGAAGATTGATGTGGCCGGGATCAGAGAGCAACTCGGATTCTCCCGAAAGTACGGAGTGCCGATTCTCGAGAAACTCGACGGCATGGGTGTAACCCGGCGAGTCGGAGATCACAGGGTGCTGGCAAATGATTAGTATATCCGGGAGGCGAGGAGCCAGAAGAAAACTGCTGATGCATTCCGGCAACATACGCACGCTCGAACCGCGCTGTCCGTCGGCGCAAGCGATGATCATCGATGGACAGGCGATCTCGTGGATCGGCAACAATGATGAAATCGTTGGCATCCCGGTCGACGAATATACAATGCTGAATCTTGCGGGCAAGACGGTTATGCCGTCGTTTGGTGATGCGCATGTACATTTCGCATATCTGGCACAATCGCTGGCCAATCTTGATCTGGGTGGATGCAAATCATACGGGGAGGCGCTGAAACGCACCGAAGATTTTGCTCGTGGATTAGCAAGAAATGAGTGGTTCATTGGCAGGGGCTGGAAGAAGGACGAATGGACCGATACTCGCCTGCCCCACAAGCGTGATCTTGATTTAATAGCGCCAAACAATCCTGCTGCAATCTATTCCAAAGACGAGCACATGTATTGGACGAATTCGCTCGGTTTGAAGAAAGCAGGGATTGACCGGATGACACCTGATCCTGAAGGGGGACTAATTGAGAGGGATAATACCGGTGAACCGACCGGAATACTGATGGAGACTGCATGCGCGTTACTGAATCAGCGGATAGGCAAGCGGTCGCAAAGCGAAGTTCTGAAGCTGATCGAGCGGGCGGTTGGGGAGTGCCATCGCAGTGGAGTCACGGCTATTGGTAATTTTGATGACATAGACAACTTTGAACTACTTCAGGAATACCACAAGAAGATTGGCCTCAAGATAAGGGTTCGTCAGTATATTCCGATTCGTTTTCTGGACAATCTGTTGACGCTGAATCTCAAGTCGGGGTTTGGCAATCGATATCTGAATATTGCGGGGACGAAGACCTTCGCGGACGGATCGCTTGGATCACAGACCGCATATATGTTTGGGCCGTACAAAGGCAGTCGCCACAACGTCGGCATAGAGGTCACCGATCAGGCTACCTTGACAGAACTTGTAAGGCGATCTGCGTCTGGTGGTCTGGCCTGCGCCGTGCATGCAATTGGCGACCGGGCCAATCATCAGGTTCTCAATGCATTCGCAGATTTGTCTAAGAAACATCGCACACTGAGGCACAGGATAGAGCACGTGCAGATCATAAAGGATGAGGATATTCCGAGATTCGCGCAGCTTGGAGTGATAGCGTCAATGCAGCCATCACACTGCAGCTCGGATATAGATTTGATGGCCAGGTATCTTGGGAAGAGGTCGAACAATGCATACAGTTTCCGGAGCATAATCGATTCCGACGCAAGAGTGGCTTTCGGATCTGACGCTCCGATCGAGAAACTTGATCCATTCGGAGGGATTTACTCGGCGATCGCCAGACGATCTCCAGACGGTGGAAGGAGACACCGCCCCGACCAGAGGATCAGCGTTGGTGAAGCGTTTGCAGGATTCACATCCGGTGTTGCCTATGCACTGGGAGACGAAAATCTGTTCGGTGTCATAGCACCGGGCAGAAGTGCCGATATTATTGTAATGGATGAAGATCCATTCAGAACAAGAATGGAGACCATCAGGGATATTGAGGTCCTTGCCACCTTTTTTGAAGGTGAATGTGTATTTGGAGGGGAGAGGTTAATGGAATGAAAAAGAATACTAAACTGAACCGGCTCTGCGAAGTGGCAGCACTCTGCATGCTGCTTCTCTTTTCGTCTTTCGGAATAGTTCACGCAGGAGTCATTTACAAGATGTACGCCACACATCCATTCGACACAGAGGGTGGGAAATCTCCCGTTTCAGTGTACGATTTCGGCGCCAAGCGCCTCATCTCGACATTGCAAACGGTACCGGGAGCCACATTGGCGAGAGTCACTCCTGATGGAAAAGAGGTGTGGTTCTTCTCCCCCGTAGATAAGAGCGCCGGAGTATTCTCTGTTTCGACCGATGCGCCTGTTGGTAAGGCGTATCTTGACGCACCCGCTTGCGACGCTGTGTTTGATCCCGACAGCGCGATCTGCTATGTCGCATGCGGATCGAATGAGGGGGACGGCGGCCTCAATGTCGTTAAATTCATCGATACCGATAGACGAGTTGCCGCTTACACCATGGGAGTCGGTAAGAACCCTGTGGCAATTGCCATTCGCGATGATGGCTCAAGACTGTACGTTGCCAACAAGGATGATAACTCGATCTCGGTTATCGATCCGCGTAAATACGCGCTTTTAAGAACTATGTATGCGGGCGTCAGCCCGCACGATCTCGTGCTCACAGCGGACAATCGGTACCTATTTGTCGCGAATCGTGGTGTGGATGCGGGAGCAAAAGGCGGATCGTGCATCACGATCCTGGACGCTGAATCGGGCAAAGTGATGTACGTTGTCGAGACTGGTAATGGACCGACCTCGATAGGCTTGTCGCCGGATGGAAAGAGAATGGTAGTATCTCATCCTGGTTCGTCCAACCGTGAGAACCTATGGTTCTACGATATCAACTACCAAGACTCAGGGATATCGGTGGCAACGGTGGCCAAAGCAACCGCCGGCAATGGAATCGAATTTGGCACAGTCGACCCGACCGGAAAGCACTTCGTCGTACCGGATCAAATCGATGGAGGTGTGCTGGATGTAGACATGGTTCAGCCCGGATCTGTGTCTATGCTGACTGGATTCCCGACCGAACGGTCGTTTACGACGGCATTCGCCAGCGTTGATTATGATCGACAAATCGCTGCACGTGATTCTGTGATTGCCCGCGATCCTGCCAGTCCGGAAGCTGTGAAAGCTTATTTTGAGAAAGCAAGCCTTCACAATACGGCTGGCAATCGCAATGAAGTTGTAGCGACACTCAACGATGTAATCGCGTCCTATCCCGGAAGCGCGGCCGAAATGAAAGCGCTCTTCAGCCTTGGGTCGCTTTGCTACGACGGTCTTCTGTTCGCAAATGCTGCCGATTACTACAATCGCGGACTGATAGCATACGGGGAGTTGCTGGCGGTAGGTGATCCGGGCGAGAAGCCGGTGTCATCCGATGTGCTCACTGAAGCCTCTGAACGGCTTGGTGATTTGTCGCTGAAGCTTGACACTGACTATTTCGTCAACCTCTACAAGCTGTATGGCAATATTCCAGTGAAACATCCTGAATTCCCGGGGCTGTTCTTCACGTTTGGGGTTGCGCTTCAGAAGAAGGGCAACACTAAGTATGCAATGAAATGCTTCGAGGAAACTGAAAACAGGCTTATTGAACTGATGGATGACCAGCTATACCAGGAAATGAAGATCAAGCTTGCTCTTGTGAGACGTACTAGTGACGTTGTGCTGCGGGCTACGAAAATCAAGGACGCCGTTGTTCTCGATGGAGAACTTGGCGAATGGAGCAAATCTGAGGGCATACTCCTCGACCGAAGAGACAACGTGATTGTCAACCAGTTGAGGTGGTTCGATCCATCTGATCTTTCCGGCGAGTTTCATGTCGGTTATGATCAGTTCAACTTGTATGTTGCGGGGCGAGTCGTGGACGATCGTATTTTCAGGCCGGATCGTGGCGCGGGCGATTATTTGACTATCTACCTGGATGTTCGTGAGGGATCGGGCAATTATCTCACTCGCTCGAAAGCCATCGGGGAAGGCGTGATCAGCATACGTATCGTGCCGCCATCGAAAGCAGGTGGACAATTCCTGCTCAAGAGCGATGCCGGAGTAGAGCCTTTGATCGGAGGCAAGTCGTCTGTTGGAGGCTACAATTTTGAATTGAAAATACCACTCGCGTATCTTAAGGGCTTCTCTCCAGGCAAAGGCCAATCTATCGGGCTTGGCATCGAGTTGTTCGATATTGACTCTGCCGCTGAGAATGATCCCCCGAAGATTATGGGCTGGCTGATGCCGACAAAATCATCACATGGAACGCGCTTTTCCGAGATGTTTGGAATTCTCGAATTCTGAATATGATACTGAATGACTGAGATGCCGCATGCAATGAGGAGAACACAGATGTTTCTTAGAATCATATTCGTACTGCTGTTGTTGGCTGTCGTGAACTGCTCCAGCGAGAAGACTGAGCAGAGAGATATCGTGTCGTCCCAGTATACTCTCGATATATCCTCCTTCTTCGATATCGATTCATTACTGGCCATTCGATTCAATGATATCGAACTGGACGAACGTATCCCGAGAGTAGAATCCTTCAGAAAGGTAGTCACCTATCCGGAAATCCTGCCCAGCATTCAATTGCTTCTACCGAAATATGAACTCGCTCGACCGCCGAGTCCGGTGTCAATCTGTTATGACAAGGCTTCGGGCAGGTTCTATGCTGTGTTCGAGCGCACTCTCGCAGCAGACTTCAGCACAATGATCGAAGGTCGATTTGGGGAGAGCATAAGCGGCATACAGGCATTTCGGATTGCGGCAGCAGCAGTGCACATGGCATACAACCCGAGACTGCTAGCTTGTCGAAAAGCCGATCTGTTTCTTGATTCCAGGCTGCGACGCTACATCAATGATACGTACACTCCGGTTCCGGGCAAACAGCCAAAGGAATTTACGTCCGATTGGTGGACATGGGAAGCCATCCCGTCCGCGAACAACGACTATCGGAATCTCTACAATGTCTTTAAAGATAGTATCAGCGAGGCTTCATTCCTGAAGGACATTCCTGATGGGGCAGTCGGGGTGCCTACAGTGGAAAAGCAAGGGTTGTACTATCAAGTGATAATATTCGGCCTTCCACCGGGTGCCGCAAGGGAAGTCATGCGTTACAAGTTTAGAATTGCCGAGGATGGCCGCATTCACAGCCTGAACGCAGACGTGGTCTACTATTACTGACCGGTGTCGATCAGACCGAGAACCTCTTCCGGCTTCAGTGATCTCCGAAGCTCGGGTGCATCCATGAATTCCTCGCGCAGACTTCTGGCGACTTCCTTCGCGCGTGCCAGTATTTCCTCCGGGTAAATCGTGCTTTCAGCGGCTGCCATGTTTTGGCCCGCTGTCGACAGCGCTGCTTCTGTCTTCGATTCATTCCGTGACCCGGTACGTTTGATTTGCAGGAGAATACTATCTGCAGTGCTTACCGCTGATTCAACAGTCTTGAGCGTGTCAGACAAGCGAACCTGTTCGGTCTCTCCGGAATCTGCGTGGTTTGCGATAGTGATACCGTTAAGCGTGAGGTCGACACCGGAGAATTCCGGAAGATCGACGTCTGCAATCGCCTTCTTATATCCGCGAAGCTCGTCAGCGAGCTTTCGCTGCAGCATATCCAACGTATCCGGGTCCGCTGCTGTTACCGATGCAACCTGGTACAAAAGAGATTTCATCCTGAGCAGACTTCGCTCCAATATATCGAGGGAAGTTGCTACTGCAGCCGGTCCCTGCTGCTCATCAGAATGTCCGGCATTCTCCGGATTTCGGTTCATCTCAGATAGCAGGACCAGTTCCTCATTAATACTGTGTCTCGAAGCGTTGACCTTCTCAGAGAAGAGTGGGTCGTATAAGTAGTCTGCGGTCTTCTCAACATTGTTGCCAACAGTCACTGCAGATTGACTGACATTCTTGCTGAGGCTCAGGCGTGGCCTGACGTGCACCGTTTCATTACTGATTTTCTCGATCATCTTTGCTTCTCCCTTTCGGCTACAACTTAAAGCCTGCAATCCGTATGCCGAATGGGCGTGAACCCCATGGTGAGGCTGTGTGATTGATTAACAAGAAGATAGGGTGAGTGCTGCACGTTTGCCACTTGCCTGGTTATGGGATTGAACCTACACTCTATTGTCTCATGCTGTCACATGGACGCAGTCGATTGACTGACAGGCTAACAGGTGAACACCGCTCAATCGGCGTAGGGGTCTTTGCCTTTCAGCTTGTCGGAGTAGAGAGGCGACATAGCCAGAAGACGTGCAATCACTTCCGGCAGTGCAGATATGAGATGGTCGACTTCTTCGAAGGTATTGTCTTTTCCCATAGATACGGTCAGGGATCCGGAGCAGTACTCGACCGGGACGCCGATCGCTGTCAGGACATGAGAAGCAGCCAAATCTTCCTCGTCCTCACCTCGAAGATTTGAGGAGCATGCCGAGCCTGATGCACACATAACGCCCTTTATGTTCAGCATTAGCAGGAGTGATTCACCTTCAATATACTTGATCCAGAAACTCACATGACCGGGTATACGGTACATAGGATGGCCTGTGAATTCGAGAAATTCCACGTTCTTCTCCAGCCAATCCCACAGCTTAATCTGAAGATTCTTGAGATGGTCGATGCGGGTCGTCATTTCCTCGACTGCGAGCTCACACGCTTTCCCCATTCCGACTATTCCGGGCAGATTCTCTGTGCCGGACCTCATGCCGAACTCCTGCATCCCGCCTTCGATTTGGCACTTTATCAGATTGCCATTTCTCACATACAATGCGCCAACGCCCTTCGGTCCGTACATGTTGTGGGCGGAACAAGTCATCGCATCTACACCGAGTATTTCCACGTCGATAGGAATATTCCCGGCGGCTATTGCTGCATCCGAGTGGAAGAAGACCCCTCTCTTTCGCGTGAATCTGCCGATGTCTGCGATCTTCTGAATTGTGCCGATCTCGGAACTGGCAGTTTGAATAGTAATTAAGGCAGTGTCATCGCGCATTGCTTTGCGGACCGCCATCGGGTCTACCATGCCATACTTATCACATCCAACAAACGTCACTTCATAGCCGGACTCTCTAAGAGCTGGAAATTGGTTCAGGATCGAGTAATGCTCGACTGAGGATGCGACGATGTGTTTGCCTTTGCCCTGATTCGCCTGCAGGAATCCCTTGACAGCAAGGTTGTTCGACTCTGTTGCAGATGAAGTGAAGATAATCTCTTCAGGTTCGCTGTGAATCAGCCCAGCCACTTTCTCTCTGGCGTTGTCGAGCGCTTCTCCGGCAGCGACGCCCTGTTTGTGAACATGCGATGATGGATTGCCATACAGTTCAGAGAAATACGGCATCATCGCTTCGAGAACTCGTTTATCTACCGGGGTAGTCGACTGATGATCGAAATATATCATTCGGTTATCGGTCATTTGACTGGAATGCTTTTACAGGTGAGGGAGGCCGGATCGCGCCGCTCTTGCGCATGGTCAGTTTAGACAATGTGTTGCAGAGATCCCCCAACGCGGCTCCATTCAACTATCAGTCTCCGTCCGAACTCTTGCTTTTCTCTCTCTCCCTGAGTTCTTTAATCGCGCTTGCCAGAGCCTCTTCGACCATGACCGAGCAGTGGTGTTTCACTGGTGGCAGGCCGCCGAGTGCATCGATTACCTGTCTGTTCGTTATCTTTTCAGCTTCTTCGAGCGTTTTTCCCTTTACGATTTCTGTCAGCATGGAGGATGCCGCTATAGCCGCACCACAACCAAACGTCTTGAATTTGGCATCAACGATTCTGCCGTTTTCGACCTTGACATATAGGCGCATCATGTCGCCACAGGCTGGATTGCCTACATCGGCGATCGCGTCCGCATCAGCTATTTCGCCCATATTGCGCGGATTGCTGAAATGCTCCATCACCGTTTCGGAGTATGGGAATGTCTTAGCCATGAGAATCTCCAATCAAGCAAAACCGAAGGCTTTTTGCCTCAGTTTGTCCCGAAACATTATACATGAAATTCTGGCAAATCAAAGCGGAATTTCGTCCATTTTTAGTAAACAGGGACACACTTGGCGAGGATCATGCCGGGGCGGGGGAGCTGGCTGGGGGAGGTGCCGCATTTTTCAGTTTATTTTGGAGAAAACGCGTATTATATTAATAAGCTGTGTGATGTATTTCTGGCGAAAGAGGTGAGTTATGTATAGAGATTCAGAATGGCGGTTGAAGGTGGGGCTCGCCGAAATGCTCAAGGGTGGAGTCATCATGGACGTGACAAATCCTGAGCAGGCGAAGATTGCCGAGGATTCGGGAGCTGTTGCCGTTATGGCGCTTGAGCGTGTTCCCGCTGATATTCGCAAGCAGGGCGGCGTCGTCAGGATGGCCAGCGTCGATATCATAGCCCGCATTCAGGATATGGTCTCAATACCTGTAATGGCCAAATGCCGCATAGGGCACTTCGCAGAGGCTCAGCTCCTTCAAGAACTCAAGGTAGATTATATCGATGAATCTGAAGTGCTGACTCCTGCAGATGAGGAGTTCCATGTTGAAAAGTGGCACTTCAAAGTCCCGTTTGTCTGCGGCTGCAGAAATCTCGGCGAGGCGCTAAGGAGAATTGCAGAGGGAGCTGCTATGATCCGTACGAAGGGGGAGGCAGGCTCCGGAAATATCGTCGAGGCAGTCAGGCACATGCGAATGGTGATGTCTCATATCAGGCGCATGCAGGCAATGAACCCTGAGGAACTGAAGAAGGAAGCTCAGGAGATGCGGGTTCCCATCGAGATAGTCGAAGAAACGGCGAAGCTCGGCAAGTTACCGGTCCCGAATTTTGCAGCGGGTGGGATAGCAACCCCCGCGGATGCATCGCTAATGATGCAACTGGGTGCGGAGTCCGTGTTCGTCGGCAGCGGGATCTTCAAGTCATCTGATCCACCGGCGAGGGCAAAAGCAATCGTGGAGGCCACTACGTACTACGCCGATCCGAAGGCTGTACTCGACGCAACTCGTCCGCTCGGAGAAGCGATGGAAGGTCTCGATATCCGAGACATCCCGGACGACAAGCTGCTGCAAGTCAGATAAATCTATAGGCCCAGAGACAAGAGCTTCCGAAGGCCGGTGGGGATGCCTGTCGGCCCCGATCTTAGAAGGACTCCTGAAATGACGAAAGCACGAGTCGGCATCCTTGCCCTGCAGGGAGATTTCGCTTTGCATCAGGCGAAGTTTGCGCGCCTGGGCGCAAACGTCACCCTCGTCAAGACTACAAATGAGCTGTCGCAGATAGACCGACTTGTGATTCCCGGCGGAGAATCTACGACAATGCAACTATTGATGGACAGGTTCGGCCTCCGTCAGCCGGTCATCGCATTCGGTAAGGAGAAGCCAACCTGGGGAACATGTGCAGGGCTGATTCTGCTTGCGAGGGAGGTCGACAATCCGCTGATACGGCCGCTCGGACTGATCGATATTAAGGCGAAGCGAAACGCCTATGGGCGTCAAGTCGATTCGTTCATAGCAGATGGCACGGTGACGTTTGATCAGACAAGCTCCACCCTGGAGATGGTCTTCATTCGCGCACCGAAAATCATAGGCTATGCTGATTCAGTTATGCCACTCGGCTACTGTGACGGAGATGTAGTCGTAGCGCGCCAGGACAACATACTTGTCACATCATTTCATCCCGAACTCACCGATCAGACGATTGTCCATAAGTATTTTCTCGAAATGTAGCAGTGATTTGCTTATCCCATATTTGCTGGGTCATGGAAGGTCGGCAGAAGGGGCGCCGCGGTGATGGGGCTGGATCAGCTCTCCTCAAAGGCCTGATTACAAGGCTCCGGTTTGCGATTCCCATTTACGGACTGGTTGATCGGTTCCAGCAGATGCAAAGTGGTCCCGACATTAACTCCATTTCCTGAAATACTCGGCCTGGCGATGGCAGTATACTCAGGTACCTGTCCGTCGGTACCTGTGAGACGGACGAGTCCCCGCCATTGTGTCCGGCGGTGTTTCATAAGCACTTCAGCTATTGATTCTTCCGAATTCTGAAGCTGCACCAGACGTGCAATCGGGTTTCCGAAGATTTCACTGCGATCACATCCAAGAATCGACGACACTTGATTATTGGCATATGTAATTCGTCCCACAGTATCGATCCTGATGATAGGGATCGGTACTTCATTGAGAGTAGTCTCCAGTTCAATCAGCCTTGCCTCGGTTTGCTTCTGTTCTGTCACGTCGATAATCGTGCCAAGGATTGCCGGCTTTCCGTGAAACATGCATCGTACCCCTCTGGAGCGCACGTCGATGATTCGACCATCCTTACAGATCATCTTGAATTCAGAACAATCCTGGCTTGTTTCCCCTGCCATTCTTTTACTGATTCGCTCGTAGACCTCTTTACAAAATCTCGGCTCGATTATATCTTGAAGTGATAGTCCAGAGCGCTCATCTTCGGAATATCCAAGCAGGTTTTGTAGATGGGGATTGGCGAAGTGTATTTGAGTCTGATCGATGATGTAGATCCCAACGAGGGCATTATCAACAAGAGTTCTGTATTTGCGTTCGGATTCGACTACAAGCTGTCTGACGACATTTTGCGTAGCGTCATCCGTAATCTCTTCTTCAAGGAATTCCGATTTTGTCATAATAATTGCTGCTGTTCTGCCAAATGGTGTCAATCTCGCTCGATACTAAATCTATCGGTTCACACCTGAAAATCTTGACTCTGAGCTGCCGCGCTGGAGCACGCATATCTGATTCGGAGAGTCGTTTGACTGAATCACTGTCTCAGTACTTCGGATGGAATTCGTCAGTTGTCACATGAGGCAGAGTGGGACGCTGTGCCCTATTCGAGCTCCTTGAAAGCGCGTATCACCAAGTGGGGGTCAGAAGCCTCTATCAGATTCTCCACAAACCCGGGGTAGTTTATGCGTTCTGCGAGGGACCTGAATACTTTCAGATATAGATTGTCATCGTATGGGGGCGCGGCCATACAGAAAAAGAGCCTGACGGGCTTGCCGTCCGGAGCATCAAACTCGTATCCATCTGCATGTCGTCCTACTGCCAGAATGAACTCTTTTGCCTGCATAGTTCTTACGTGAGGAATAGCGATTTGCCTGCCGATTGCAGTTGTGGCTTTCTTTTCACGATTGAATAGATCGCTTGATAGTTTCTTTTTGTTGGAGACTTTTCCTGAATGGTCGAGAAGGTCGGTCAACTCCGACAATATGGTCTCTTTTATGTTGAGAATCTGTCTCTTTGAATAGCCGTTTTCGCCCTCAGGCGGACTGAACTCCGACTCCATTTCGAGCTTTATCATCTCCGGGCTCATGTATCGCGATATGTTCAAGCTAATCCTTTCGTAAACAGAATGTTACGCTACTTATAGTATCGCAAGATACCGGCAGGAACTTGAATAGTCAAACCGAAAAATTACTAAAATGGAAGTATTGTGCTCTCGTAACACCTCTTTTTATGCGGGTTTGAGGTTGAACTAAGTTTGAGCAGTTCCTGTAACTCATTGTGGGGAAAGAGGCTGTAGGTGTTCTTGCGGCCAAGTTTTCCCTTGACATAGAGGGACTTCGTGTTATATTTAGCGTGCCGTTAGTGATCTGCCCGGGGGAGGGCGAATCACCGTTGTTCTGAGAATAGGATTACTTACTTCTTTTCTGTACCCTACGTCGAGTTGTTGGTGTCTGAGGCTCGAATATATTTGATCAAGATTATAGTTGTATTTTAGCGTTTTTTTCATCGCTCGAAGGAGGTGAAACACTAAGCAAGAATCGATTTCTCTTAGTCCTTAAATCGCCACAAACAATTTGAAACTTTCTTAGGAGGAGTTTGATGAAAACAATACGTTGCTTAGCGATTACCCTGCTGTTGGCAATCGTTATTGTAGCTCCAGCCCTCGCCCAGGACACCGGCGTCCCGGACACCCTTCGTTTTGTGCCGTCGTCCGGTACATGGACGATAGACACAGATGCTGATTCACTGTTTACAGTAGAGATCTGGGGATGGACCGACCAGACGGTTAAGGGTTTGTCGTTGCCGTTTATACTGACCAGTGGCACAGGGCATGATGATTCTCTGGTTGTTGCAAAGGACTGGACCCCGGCGATATCGGCTGACATTCCCACGTTCGGGTTCAGTCACATCGACGGCACAGCGTTTCCTGCGGCTCTCCACAATGATTACAATGGCTTTCTGATCGGAATGGTGAATCTGTTCACGCCGATTTTCCCGGTGAATACTCCAACTAAGTTTGGAGATTTGACCATGACAATGCTCGATCCGGCAAACTCGTCTTGCGAGTTTGACCTTGTGATTGATTCGTTGTTCTTCCCACCGGCAGGCCCTTTCAAATTTACGGCAGGAATAGGCTATCCGCCCCAGTTCGTAGGCACGACCATTCACGTGGTCAACAACCTGTGCACGCCTCCGGCAGCCGATCCGACCATTGGCGTTGATCCTGCATCATTCACTTTCAACGCCGTTCAGGGTGGATCGAATCCGGCCACGCAGGCTTTGAATATCAGCAACATTGGTGATGGCACTCTTAATTGGACCGTTGTCGATGATGCTGCCTGGCTGACGCTGAACCCGGCTTCCGGGACCGATGCAGGCAGCGTTACGCTGACAGTTGACATCACAGGACTTACTGCGAATACTTACAATGCGAACATTACAGTCTCCGATCCGGCTGCAACAAATGATCCGGTGACAGTGCCGGTGACTCTGGTTGTCGCACCTCCGCCTCCGACAATATTAGTCGATCCGACATCATTTACGTTTGATGCGGTGGAAGGCGGATCGAATCCGGCTAATCAGGCGCTCGCCATAAGCAATTCGGGTGGTGGCACGCTGAACTGGACGGTGTCGAAGACTCAAGCGTGGCTTACGCTGAATCCGGCATCGGGATCAGGAAATGGTTCATCGACGCTGTCGATTAACATCACTGGTCTCACAGCGGGTACATACAAGGATACCGTGACTGTGTCTGATCCAGCTGCGACGAATGATCCGGTGAAGGTGCCGGTGACACTGAATATAGCGGAACCGCCACCGACGATTGTGCTCGATCCTACGAGCTTTACGTTCAATGCTGTTCAGGATGGTGCAAATCCATCTGACCAGGCGCTGAACATTTCGAATGGTGGCGGCGGTACGCTTAACTGGACTGCTGGCGATGACGCCGCATGGCTGACCCTGGCTCCGGCTTCCGGATCAGGTGATGCAGCCGTTGCTGTCCAGGTTGATATTACAGGACTGACCGCGAACACATACAGTGCGACGATCACGGTTTCTGATCCAGCGGCTTCGAACAGTCCTCAGACCGCATCGGTCGAGCTGGTTGTCAGTGCGGCACCGCCGACGATCGTTCTTGATCTCGATAGCCTGACATTCACAGCTGTAGATGGTGGACCGAATCCTTCAGACCAGTTTATAATGGTCTCAAACAGCGGCGGCGGAGCTCTTTCCTGGACTGCTTCTGAAGTCGCCACCTGGCTGAGCGTGGCTCCGACGACGGGCACCGACGATGAGTCGTTCGCAGTCTCAGTAGATTTGTCTACTGTGACAGCGGGCACGTATTTGACGACCATCGACGTTGCTGATCCTTCAGCTACGAACAGTCCGCAGACCGCGAAAGTCGTTCTGTACGTCGAAGAGGCTCCGGCCATGATCGTTGTGACTCCAACGTCGTTCAGCTTCTCAGGTCAAGCCACAAAAGCTGATCCTCCTTCACAGATATTGTCGATCACTAATGGTGGTGGAGGGGCTCTAAACTGGACGGCAACTAACTTGGAAGCTTGGCTCAGTCTGGATCCGACTTCAGGTTCTGCTCCCAGTGACGTTGATGTATCAGTGACACTTGGTTCTCTTCCTGCAGGCGTGTACTATGACACGATAGTTGTGACGAGCGGTGACGCTACGAACAGCCCGGTAAAAGTACCGGTCATGCTGACCGTCAGCGATGCACCGACGCTGGTCGTCGATCCGAATGCTCTCGACTTCACGGCTACTGTCAACGGTTCTAATCCGTCAGATCAGCTTATAAGTATTACTTCAACGGATTCACCGAGTACCGAACTCGGCTGGTTAGCCTCGAATCTGACAGCTTGGCTGAGTCTCGATGCGGCGGGCGGAATGACTCCGTCAACTCTGACAGCCTCTGTCGATATCACAGGTCTTGCAGTCGGAGATTACGTAGACACTATCACAATAATGATGCCTGATGGTCCCGCAAAGGAATCCAGCACGGGCGACACAGTCAAGGTGTTAGTAAGTCTTCACGTTGATAACGGAAATCCTGAGATTGATCTCAATCCGAGTTTCTTCTCATTCTCATGGGAGATTGGCAGCCCGGCTCCGGCGAGTCAGGCGCTGAATATCACGAATGTCGGCACAGGCATCCTTGACTGGACGCTGACTACCGCGGGCGGCGGTTTCTGGCTCGATCCGGACGCCTTCAGCGGCACCGCTCCATCCATAGTCAATCTCTCGGTGGATACCGGCCCATCGCTGACTGCCGGTATGTACTACGATACGATTTTTGTCGCAGGCAATGCCTTCAATTCGCCTCAGATTGCCATTGCGCAACTTGAGGTGACAGAACCGCCGGTGCTCGACGAAGATACTGTCTGGGTCGGCACTGCGACCGGTATGCAGGGCGAAGATGTTGTCGTTCCGGTGATCTTCAAGAACATTGAAGAACTCAGCGGCATTACACTTCCGCTCACATTTGCCGGAAGTGCGAAGGCTGTGAATGGACTGACGTGCGACTCCGTTTCATTCCTTGGAACGAGAGTTGACTACCTTGCTATGAAACCTGTCTCAATCGATAACGGGTCTCAGACGATTCTTGTCGGCGCAATAGTCGGAGCAGAGAGTCTGATTCCGGTCGGCAAAGGACCGATGGCGTACCTGCACTTTACAATTGATGCAGCCGCCCCGGCAGGTGTCGTTCCGATTGACTCAGTGTTCATTCTTCCGGATAATGAGCTGCTGTTCGCAGACGCAGACGGCTTCCCGATCTATCCGCAATTCGTTGCCGGATCGATTGAAATTCAGGAAGCGCCGACACCATGTCTAGCGATCAACAGTGATTATTTCGAATTCGAAGCGCTCAATGGTGGCCCGAATCCGGCTGATCAGTATCTTGAGATCACAAACTGCGATGCCGGAACACTCGACTGGACTGTCAGCCCGAAGTTCGGCACCTGGTTGAGCCTCGATCCTACATCCGGCACCGGTGACGGTACGGTTACAATGGCAGTGGATTACACCGGCCTCGTCGATGGGATCTACTTTGATTCCATAACGGTCGATGCAGGCGATGCCACAAACTCACCATTGTATGTACATGTGCAGCTCACGATCACGACGCCGCCTCCGGAGATCATCGCCGGTACAGTCGAACTCTCGAATACGGACCCGGTCCCCAGCGCGACGGTCGAACTGTGGGATATGTATCCGAGCGGCATCATTCTCGCGTCGACCATGAGCGACGGCTCAGGAGCTTTCGACTTCGGTGCTATGTCCGGTGAGTATGATATCAGAGCCTACAAAGCCGGTTACTATCCGACAGTCGAGCATGTAGTGGGCCCGGATGCTAACGTTGTGATCGTTCTGAATCCGACCGGCTCAGTTATGCCGACCAACGAGTGGATCGATCTATACTGCGACGACGCGACACTCGATGAATATCTGATTCAGCCGGGTGATGTAGTTGAAGCTTACGATCCTGACGGTGTTCTCTGCGGCCAGTGGTTTGTCACTGCCGAGGGCACGTTCGGGTTCATGGCGGTGTACCGCGATGAGACCGTGACGACGCCCGGAATTGACGAAGGTTGTGATCCCGGTGATGAAGTGACTGTCAAGCTCAATGGCTTCGACGTCAGCAGCTTTGTCGATGGTGCTCCAATCATCTGGACCGAGAATGGCGCCCGCATTGAGGCCTGCTTCTATGCCTACACGATCGTGGAAGTCTGCCTCGATCTCATCGAGGGATGGAATCTGATCTCGTGGAATGTCGATACAGAGTCTGACGACATTCTTGATATTATAGACGGTATCCTACCGTATGTTGAGGTTGTCCTTGGTTTCGAACAGGGTGCGGGAACGTACGATCCTGATCTACCAGGATTCTCGACTCTCTTTACGCTTGATCACTATCACGGCTACTGGGTCTATGTCACTCAGAATGTTGAATTCTGTGTGACTGGTATGCCGGTAGATCCGTCGACACCGATCTACCTTGAAAACGGATGGAATCTCGCTTCCTATCTGCCGAACGTCACGTACCCGACACCTGATGCGCTCGCGTCGATTTATGCAAATGTCATCATTGTGCTCGGATTTGACGGCGTCGGTCTAACCTGGGATCCTGCGAATCCGGGAGCTTCCGACCTTACAGATATGGGTCCGGGCTTCGGATATTGGATCAAGCTCGATGCTGACGCGACTCTGACGTATCCGGCAAACGGTCCCGTTGCGATGTGGGTCAGCCAGCCTGATAACACATCCGCCAAGATCAGCACAATCTCCGGCGTCGTACCGACCACTCAGTGGATCGATGTATACGGCGGTAATGTGACCTTGGATGGTCTGCCGATTAGATCCGGAAGTACTATCGAAGCTGTCGATGCCAACGGTACTGTCTGCGGTGCCTTCAAGGCAACGGTAGGCGGCAAGTTCGGATTCATGCCGGTGTATGGTGATGATGCCTTGACACGCGGCACATCCGAAGGGCCGACGAGAAACGGCACCTTCCATCTGGTGATCGACGGTATCGAGACCGTTGAGGAATTCACCTGGTTGTCACACGGCGACCGCATTGAAGTCGGTTCACTCAACTCACTCGGCGGTTCGGGCGTGACAATCCCGAACGCTTACACACTGCGCCAGAACTATCCGAACCCGTTCAACCCGTCGACGAGCATCTCCTATGAGCTCGGCAACAGTGGTGATGTAAGACTGGCGATTTATAACCTTCTTGGTGAAGAAGTTAAGGTCCTGGTCAATGACTATCAGTCGGCCGGTGACTACACAATCGAATGGGATGGCACTGACCATAGTGGCAGAGTTGTCTCATCGGGCGTGTACTTCTATAAGATCTCCGCTGGAGATTTCACTGAAGCCAAGAAGATGATGTTGATGAAGTAGCAGCCAAATTAATGGCAGGGCGATGCAAAGTCGCCCTGCCGTGTCACGGAGGTGACTTTTGAGAAATCTGATGAAAATATCGCTAAGGCTGTTACCTTTGACGTTGTTGTTTGTTGTTTTGTTGTCGACCGCGTCAGGTCAGGTTGTTCCGACGAATGAGTGGGTTCATTTCTACAGTGCTAATACGACATTGAACAGCTCGCCCATTCCAGTCGGAGCTCTAATCGATGCCTATGATCCGGACGGAGTTCATTGCGGTGCTGACACCGTGAGGACTGCCGGAGAATACGGATTCATGAACGTGTATGCTGACGATAATATCACTACACCCGGTGTCGATGAGGGTGCCGATGAGGGTGATGATATCACGTTCTACATCAATGGTGTACTTGCTACGCCACTTGGGCCGGATGACGCTAATTATGTCAGCACATTCGCGATTCTCGAAGTCGACTTGGGTGTCAGCTATGAATTGGGGATTCTGCTGACTGCGCCATCAGACGATGGCGGATCGCCGAACACTTATGTCGACTACTCATTCGCCCTGACGAACACTGGCGAAGGAATCGATTTCTTCCACCTGGATGCCTGGTCCGAGGGCACCTGGACCGCTGAGTTAATTAGCCCTGCGACCACCGGCTATATGAATTCCGGTTCGGTGACGATGGTGACGGTTCGCCATCACATACCTGGTAGTGCTCTACCATTCGAGACCGACATATTGCATCTGTCCGCTACATCCGCAATGTCGCTCGAATCGACAATACTTGCGGACACGGCTCAGGTCACTACAACCGCCGAAACGAGTGCGGCAGGTGACCATGATCCCTTCATTCCGGGCGTGTTCGAGCTATTCCAGAACTATCCGAACCCGTTCAATCCCACGACTCGAATAGAATTTTCGCTCGAACGGGCAATGGATGTCGAACTCTCTGTCTACAATGTAATCGGACAGAAGATCGCTACGCTTACTGATGGATTCTACTCTGCCGGAACCTATGACATTGAATGGGATGCGACTGACGAAACTGGTCGCAAAGTGGCAAGCGGAATTTACTTCTACAGATTGACCACAGACGATTATTCTCGCACGCGTAAGATGATGCTTATGAAATAAAGACCCTGTCCTGTTGTTGTTTTAGAAGGCTTCTTCGTAATCGAAGAAGCCTTTTCTTACCGATATGGATATTCCAGGGTATGCGGTTTTCAACGCCCGTCGAGGACCACGCGCATCAAGATGCTTTGAAACCTGCGATAATCTCTGAAGAATGTGATCGAATCACTTGAACCGGTCCAGAAAGCAGGCTTCTTATAGCTGTTCATCGCGTCGCCCATTCGAGGAATCTCCGTATCGATCGGCGAAGCCGATTCCTCCAGGCTGGGGTGCTCACAGGCACGTACTTTCCAGAGCATTCTCTGCGGCTGGCACACATTCAACGTGACCGAGATGTCCACAGTATCCGTTCTACGGTCATTCTGTTCAATCATGGATGTGGCGGAAGGGGAGTGGTGAAGGCGATGTCCGGCGATATGCATGGTCGGAAGTTGCTGCTCGCGATTGTCAGCCTCTGCGTCAACGATGATATCGCAGGTTATCAGTTCATCGCTGAACTGGGTGAGTATTCGATCACTCAGGCTTAGATTTCGAATGCTGCTGCACATCTTGCCTTTCCGGCTCCATTGTCGAATGTCAGATCAAGATCGAATTGTAAGACTTTGATGGGGGGCTGTCAATGCATTACCAGGGAGATAATGTCCTACCGACCGGCAGTGCGAAATGAACCGAATCAATCGACCTTTATACTGTTTTCGAGAAGCACGTGTGCGACCACTCTTTCCAACTCCTCGAGAGTTACATCACTCGCATCCTTCCTGTTGAGATGTTCCTGCAGACGCGACATTACAATTTGTCTCAGTTCATTCGAGTCTGCCGGAAGATTGATAACGAGTTCTCCTGACACTTTATCGAATTCTATGAATCTTTGCTCTTCCAAAATAAGACCTCAGTGATTGGAGAGGTTTATGTCCAAACTCAATACGTGAGTTCTTTGGTTCCATTTCAATAACAACGCCTGATTTAGTGAAGTTCCCCCCAAAAAAATAGGCATTCGGATGTCGTGCTTGTGTGTGTTCTCGTGATGTCTGCCAGCTAGTTGGCAAAAAAGCGCATTTTTTGGATTGACATTAAGGGAGCCACATCTTTCTTTACCTAGCGTGAAAGGGTATCACGGGCGAATCAACGTCTGTTCTCCGGCGATTTCGTCAGAGTGACGCGCCAGCACGGTTGGCCACTGTCTATAGACCCCGGATTTTGGCAGCAAGTCGGGGTTGATAGTCCGGGAGGCTCGATCATCATGACGGATTGAATCGGAAGCGGGAGCTGCAACAGTCGATCGCCTCTGAGAGAGCTTGTGCGGGTTGTCTGATCAGGGCTAATGTGAGGACAAGCCCGCTGATCTGTTTTCGGCTCTCACTGATATGAAATTCGGAGAGTTATACGATGGAAGAAACGATCCTCGAAGCTGCGTCCGCCAGCAAATCGCCATTTTCTACGGAGTTTGAGTTTACATTGCCACGTGGGTACATTGATGCTGACGGGAATGTCCATGGAGATGGTGTGATGCGCCTCGCGAATGCAAAGGACGAAATAGCTCCCCTGTCTGATCCGCGAGTACGAGCAAACAAAGCTTACCTTGTGATTCTGATACTGTCGCGAGTCATCGTCAGGCTTGGTTCCGTCACCGATGTAACTCCGGAAGTAGTCGAGGAATTATTCTCTGCAGATTTGTCATATTTGCAGGAGTTTTACCGCAGAATCAACGGGGAAGGCGATCTGGCTATTCCTGCATCCTGCCCCTCTTGCGGGCACAAATTTGATGTGGAGTTTAGTTGCCTGGGAAAATGACGAGCTACCCCCGGGATCGGATTTTTCGGGAGGTAGCTTATCTTGCGTACCATTTCCACTGGAGCCTCGATGAGATCATGGAGCTTGATCACAAAACGCGACACCGCTTCATTCATGAGGTTTCAGAGATAAATCGAAAGATCAACAAGAGCGAGGGGAGTGAATCGCCCCAACAAGCAGAAGACAAGAGAGAATCAACCTAAACTGGATTGCCGATCGGTGGTCCCAACAATGACAGAGGCGTAAGAAGAGGAGTGAGCATGCTAAAGAGAATCGTATTACTGATGCTCGTGGGAGTTATGGTATTCGGTTGTTCATCGGAGAAATCCGAAACGACCCCTGTGGCAAAGACTCAGAATGCCCCAAAACCGGATTCAGATGTTGCAATATCTTACACAATGCTTGTATCCGGCATACCGATGATGGGGGAAATGACTTTCAATCAGCGTTATCTCACAGATGGTGAAATCGGCAGAGTTGAAATGGAGTCAATCATACCTGTTGGCGATCAGGTCAGAACATCCGAATTCGCGACCATCGTTGATCTCGATAACCAGATGGTGCATTACGTGAACGATGCTGCTAAGACATTTGCCAGTGTTCCGTTCCCGGACTCTGCGAGCATTCCACCCGTGACCTCTCCCGAGATAACCATCAAGGCGGAGTGGACCGGCCAGGTCGACAGCATGGTGGGAATCCAGTGCGAAGAGAGAGATGTTGCTTTCACAGTATCGTACAAAGTCAGAGATCAGGATGTCACCACCTCAATGAGCGGTAAGCTGTGGGTAAGCAAGGACTTCCCTGGCTACAACACCTTTCTTGCATTTCAAGCGAAGTCTCTTGAGAAGCTGACTGACAGCAGGATGCAGAGTGGCGGATTTCTCGATTTCCTGACAAGATTCAATCTGAGCAGGGAGAACCTCGATTCACTCTATGCCGCGCTCGGCGGATTCCCATTCGGCGGGGATCTCGAATTCAAGATAAATGAGGGACTGCCCCAGTCATTTGATTTGAAGACCAAACTTGAGGTCACAGACGTTAGCACCGACAATCTCGACACTGAGATATTTGCAGTGCCTGAAGACTACACGCCGGTAGATTTATCGCAAGTCATGGCTCCTCCGAAGTAGAGAGAGCCGATTTGTGATTCTGTTTGAATAGAAGTAAGTTGTATGCGGCAGCGGCGCGTCAAGAGGCAGCAAAGCCCAATTTGATTCCATGACGCCCCGCTGCCGCAGCAGTTTTAAGATTCCATTGACGGATGCAGAGTATGGACGATGTCTGGATCAGGACCGTTCGACAACTGGAGAAGGAACTCGCAGACTATAGGCTGCTGAAAGCTCAGAGTTCATCTGAGCGTTACTCGACGGTCTCAGATGCTATGGTGCAGGACCTTGATGGAGCAAAGGCGCTGCTCGATCAGAAATACGCGCAGATTATCGGATTCATGGCTGGCCTCTCAGACGACAGCGTCGAGTTCGACTGCGACCTCGAATGCGCGGCTATAGTAGTCTCGCGAAAAAGCGGAACGTCCTACATATTTGGACCGCAATCTGTGTCATCATCGGCTCCCTATCTATCGTCGGAACTGATCGGATTCATTGCCGACCATCTCCAGAATGGAAATCC
The DNA here is from genome assembly GCA_018820315.1 of Candidatus Zixiibacteriota bacterium. NCBI lineage: Bacteria > Pseudomonadati > Candidatus Zixiibacteriota > Candidatus Zixiibacteriota bacterium. The sequence continues at coordinate 38,035 of JAHJOQ010000026.1, forward strand.
TGCCTCGCCGTCAACTCGGGATTCAAGCGGCAGCCATGCACTCGGCCTGCCGCATGAGCACCCGGTACACGAGTCCGTTCCGGGATCACGTTCGATGCTGATGCTGGACGGATCAGACTGGGCGCATCGAGGGTCGGTCCTCGCGGACTACTTCGACGCAAAGCAGGCGATTCGAGATCGTATGATTGAGCACTGCGATCAGGACATTGGACGGCGCGACTCGCAGGTTATCTGCACGCCGGGTGCGCTCCGATTTGCTCGAGAAATCGAAGAGCTAAGAGAGATTGGTCACACTCCTCCAGTGGACGTCGAATGTATCCCAACAACTCCTGACTTTGAATTCTTATCATGGTGATTATGAGTTTCATTCAATCGGAGATGGAATGTTGATCCCCTGGCACAACCGCACATCGCTTGCATTAGCAGCATTGATTTCATTTCCGATCATCATTGCTCTTGGTGTCGCAGGCTGCGGTGGTAATGATGACTCTTCAAGCCATCATGCGGACTTGGAGAGCCTCGGATTGAGCGAGCCTGAAGGGCCGTTTATCCTATGGGTGAACAGCTACCCGGAAGGAGCCACAGTGTCGTTGAACGGCGAGACGTACGGTAGAACACCGCTCACCGTGAAAGCCATTCGGCCCGGAGAATATCGCATGCACTTGCAGTTGGCACCATTTCGTCAGATAGACACTATCATTTCAATGGTGGATGGTCAACAGGCGAAACTCGCGCCATTTGTCTTCGAGCGAAGGCTGATACTCGAAAGCAATCCTCCCGGTGCTGCCATAATAATGAACGGAGCGGAAACCGGAAAACATACGCCATTTGAATTGGACCTGCCAGCGACCGACACGATTAACTTCAGCTTCCTGTATGCAGGTTTCGAGCCGATGTGGCTCTCAGCAGTTAGTCCTGCTGCTGACGAAGCGAATATCCCTGTAGGCCAGTACTGGGAATTCGAGACCGATTCATCCTCCGGTACGCAACGATACATCGGGTCTTTCACCAGAGAGGTCACCATTAAGACGATGCCGAGTGGAGTTGCAATCATACTTATTAGGAATGACTCGCTGGTAGGTTACTCTGATGCGCCAATACAGCTTCCTTGTGGGGAGAGAGGTTACAGACTGAACAAGTCCGGTTTCAATGGAATCAACATCTTGCCGTACATTACGCCAAAGTCACAGCCAGTCTACGTTCACGAACTGACAAGGCAAATCCGAATCGGCGCTGTGGACGCCAATGGCTCTCCAGACGCAGACATTGGTGCAGACATTCTCCGTGCAGAACGGGGATACTTTGTCTCGTTCCTGGATGCTGTCACCCCTGCTACTCTGACACTTGTTGGGGCGGAGCAAAGACTGTTCCTCTCTGCGATTGGCTTTGAGGATACATCCGTCGTCATTGGGGCTGATGACACATTGCAGATCGTGCGGATGCGCAAGGTATCTGCCGGTGTCCGCGCACATACTGATGCCGCACACAAACCCTCTCCCGGGATTGGCAGAGTGGAGCTTTTCATTCGTGACAGAGAGACAAACCAGAAGATCGAGGGAGCAGAAATCATTGCAAAGATAAAGTCAGAGGACAGGATGGTCCTCCTTGGAGTGACTGATAGCATGGGGCAATTCTCTCAGGATCTGCCTCCCGGGGACTACGAGTTCAGGATCAGTGTTAGCGATTACAAAACTGAGAAGAAAAAGCATAGTGTGAAGGCAGGGGACTCGAAAACTCTTGAAATTCTGCTGAAACGGGAGTGACACAGTCACCCAGGCATTGCATGTATGGTCATTTGCCAATAATTCACTTGATTGTCAGTTGGGACTGATGTCAGATATGGTGATCGGAGTAATTTTTGTTGTTGATTGTTTTAGCAATAATCGTTTTTAGGTGATGTAATGTTACAGGTTCAACTCTTGGGGAAGACCGACGTTGGTCGGCAGCGCGAAATTAATGAAGATCGTTACGGGCTTGTCGAGTCTCGAAATCTGGCTGTTGTCTGTGACGGGATGGGCGGACATGCTGCAGGCGAGGTAGCGTCTCAGTGTGCCGTTGATACCATAAGTGCCCTGTATCTGGACATGGAACTGCCTCCCGGCTCTGAGGCGGCATTCGATCTGCCCGTTGAATTTAGCGAGGAGGGGAGGCGGCTTGTCTCCGCAATCAGGATTGCCAATACGCGCATTTATGAGAAATCGGATGCGAATCCGACCCTTGCGGGTATGGGGACAACTATCGTCGCAGTGGTATTCCATGACAATCGCATGTCAATCTGCCACGTCGGGGATTCCAGAGCCTATCGGTTCAGGAATGGAGTTCTGAAGCAACTGACTAATGATCACTCGCTTGTAGGCGAGCTCGTGGCGAGCAAGCAGATATCGCCCGAAGAGGCAAGAGATTTCCCCAACAAGAATGTTATCACAAGAGCTCTCGGCGTCAGAGAGAGAGTGAAGATTGACCTTCGCGAAGAGGGGATAGCGCCCGGAGATATCTTCCTGCTCTGCAGCGATGGGCTTACAGGGTGCCTTCCAGATACGGAAATACTTGGGATTATCTCGGCTGCAAGTGAAGATCTCCATAAGATTGCCAACGATCTGATTGATGGCGCCAATAATGGAGGGGGAGACGACAACATCACCTGCGCGCTGGTTCGAGTTGACAGCGCCCGTGCCGCCGATGAATCTGACCCCGGTCTTGAGACGATCACTTTCCCGGAAGAGAATGACTTGGAACTGGCTGCTCAGAAAATAGTCGCCGACTTCCTCGACAATATGCCGGAGGAGAAAGAGGAAACACCGGTTCCCGATGAGGTCCCATCCGAGGAGCTCACGAATATGACCACAGAAGAGAGGGATCTCTCTGAAATATTCGAACCCAAGGGGCACTCTGCCAATTTCCTGCTTGGCCTGATTCTCGTGCTCGTCGTCGCCTGCGTGGCCGTCCTCGTGTTTGACATCGCCGGAGCGCGAGAATTCACCTGGAACTTTCTGGGGCTGAATTGACAAAAGGCGCTGCCGTGCGTCATTTTCGTTGGCAAATAGTGATATCTAGTAACGAATTACGCTGCTTGATTGCTGGAGTAAATCTGACAGAGACAGGATAATGCCGGACTTCGCTGGGCGCTTTGCTCGGAGGTCAATACCTGCATTTCTACGGGAGATTCATCGGTAGTGCGATTCCAATAGGAAAGCCGCATCCGATGGATGCGGCCTCTTGTCTGTCAGATTCAGCTTACGAGCTATTCGCTTTCTTTCTGCTCTTTCAGCTTCTTGCGATCGACTTTCTTCTCTTCAATTCGGCTCTGCTTGCCAACAAGGTTGCGCAGATAGTAGAGCTTGGCACGTCTGACTTTGCCCTGTCGAAGTCTTTCGATTTTGGGGACGTTCGGTGAGTGAAGGGGGAAGATTCTCTCGACGCCTATTCCAGAGGACATTTTCCAGACGGTGAATGTGGCGCCCGTTCCGGCTCCACGTCTACCGATGACTGTTCCCTGGAATACCTGGATGCGCTCCTTTTCGCCCTCACGGATCTTCACATGTACTTTGACAGTGTCACCGGGGCCAAATTGCACTTCCTGTTTGGTGAGATTATCCGCTTCTACTTTCGAGATCAGGTTCATGTTCATGGAGCACCTCCTGCTATCTTTACTCTGATACTCTCGTACTCAAGTCGCTTATGATTTGTCTATCTTCATTTGTCAAATCGGCCGTATCCAGCATTTCCGGACGGTTCTTCAGTGTTTTTTCCAACGATTTTGTTCGGCGAAACTTTCTAATATTCTCATGGTGTCCCGACACAAGAACTTCGGGCACCTCTAATCCGTTAAACTCCTGCGGCCGCGTGTACTCGGGATGTCCGAGCAACCCTGATGTGAAACTGTCTGTTTCGGCTGCCTCAAATTTGCTCATGTAGCCGGGCAGAAGTCTCGCTGTGGCCTCGACCATCACCAGCGCTGCGAATTCCCCGCCTGTCAGTACATAATCGCCTATCGAGAATTCCTCAACGTCGAACAGGCTCATCACGCGCTCGTCGATGCCTTTATATCTTCCGCAGACTACAATCAAGTGCTTCTCCAGGCTCAATTCTTCAGCGGTTCTTTGCTCGAATCTCTTCCCTGATGCAGACGTGACAATAATCCTGTGAGATAGGTCTGAATGTCTCTCTATGCACGATTTAATTCCGCGATAGACTGGCTCGACTTTCATAACCATCCCGGGACCACCTCCAAATGGTGCGTCATCCACGGTGCTGTGTTTGTCGTCGGTGAAATCGCGAAGGTCATGGATATTGATCGACAGGAGTTCTTCCTCGACCGCCTTTCCGAGCAGAGACTCAGAAAGGGCGGGGGAGACCATCTCTGGGAATATCGTTAATATGTCGATGACCATCACTCAAATTCCAGGCCTGTGAGAAGCTCAACCTCCATTCGTTTGTTCTTAAGGTCTACCTTCTTCACTATATCCCGGATCGCCGGGATCGATAACCTGCCTTTGTCTCCCTCAATCAGGTAAACGTCATTGGCAGGGTATTGATTTATTTCTACTATCTTTCCGAGTTGCTCTCCTGAAGTCGTAAACACCTCTACTCCGATCAGATCAAACAGATAATAGTTGCCTTCCTCCAGCTCCGGGAGTTCCGTGGTCTCGGTCAGCAGGTATCCGCCTTTAAGCTGATCGGCTCGGTTCTTGTCGTCTACTCCTTCCAGCTTGATAAGCCATCCTTTCGGCGTGGCTGTACAACTCTCTATACGAAATCGTATTCTTCGGTCTCTGACTTCTACTAAAGTCTCTCTGAGAGCTTTGAATCTCTCAGGGTTATCGGTCAAGTTTTCTACGGCGACTACACCACTCACTCCGTGTGCGCGGCGGATGCAGCCGATAGCGACAAACTCAGGTCGGTCCATCTACTCAAGTATTTCCAATACAGCCCTCTTTCCCTGCTTGGCTGAAATGGCTGCGATAAGAGTTCGAATCGCCTTCGCGGTTTGTCCTTTTTTCCCGATAACCTTGCCCAAATCTCCCTGGGCAACGCGCAGTTCGTACACTGTGGTCTTGGAGCCAACAATCTCCGTCAGGCGAACGTCGTCCGGATTGTCAACCAGTGCGCGTACGATATTCACGATGAACTCGTTCACAGTAGTGCTCCTTCCGGATTAAGAGTTGTCGGTTTCGCCAGGTTCCTTGGTTGAAGGCTCCTCCGTTGTCTCCGGCGCAGCTTCTTTAGTTGGTTCTTCCGTGATCTCGGTGGTCGCGGCTTTCGCGGTCGGTTCTTTCGTGATCACTGTAGTCGCAACTTCCTCAGCCGGTTCTTCCTTGATCTCTGTAGCCGCGGCTTTCGCCTTCAGACTTCTCTTCTTGCGTTCACGAATGGTATTCTTGATCTCAATGTCGTCACCAGACTCACCCGCTCTTACCTTCTCCCACTTGTCGAGAAGTTTGATCTGTTTGAACAGGCTTGTGACAGTCTCAGACATCTGAGCGCCGTTCTTCAGCCACTTGAAGACCTTCTCAGGTTCCACGTTGATTTTCGCCGGCTTTTCCATCGGGTTGTAGTAGCCGAGAGTCTCTAGAAAGCGCCCGTCACGCGCATATCTCGAGTCGGCAGCGACGAAGCGATAGAACGGTCGCTTCTTTGAACCCATCCGTCTCAGTCGAATACGTACGGCCAATTAGGATTCCTCCTTACATCTTGAACATTCCCTTGGCGAGATCATTCATCTGTCCACGGGATATTTTCTTCAGCATCTTCTGCATCTGCGTAAATTGTTTCAATATGCGATTGACATCCGCCAGATCATTGCCCGATCCGAGCGCAATGCGTCTGCGCCTCGAACCATCGATTATATTAGGTTTCAATCTCTCTTCACGCGTCATCGATTGTATCATCGCCTCGATTCTAACGAGCGCGTGATCATCGACTTCAATATTTTTCATGGCCTTGCCCATGCCCGGAATCATTGAGAGAATCGATTCGAGCGAGCCCATTTTCTTCAACTGCTGCAGCTGGCCATAGAAGTCATCAAACGTAAATGCCTCTTTCTGAAGCTTCTTCTGGAGCTTCTCGGCTTCGCGCATGTCGACGACATCCTGTGCCTTTTCGACAAGGCTCAGAACATCTCCCATACCGAGTATCCTGGAAGCCAAACGGTCCGGGTGGAATACCTCGAGATCCGACAGTTTTTCACCGACGCCGATCATCTTAATCGGTTTGCCGGTTACAGCTTTGATCGACAGTGCCGCGCCGCCGCGTGCGTCGCCGTCCATCTTCGACAAGATGACACCTGTCAGATCGAGACGACCATCAAACTCCGAGGCGATATTCACTGCATCCTGGCCGGTCATCGCGTCTGCTATAAGCAACAGCTCATCAGGCTCGACAGCTTTCTTGATCTCTTCGAGTTCGATCATAAGCTTGTCATCGATATGTAGTCGTCCCGCGGTGTCTATTATTACTACGTCATGGTTGCCTGCGCGAGCTTCGACCAATGAATCTCTTGAGATCGAAACCGGATCTTTGTCCACATGAAACACCGGCATATTGATGCTCTTGCCGAGCACTTTCAACTGATCGACAGCCGCCGGTCTGTATATGTCTGCTGCTACCAGCAGGGGGGATTTGCTCTTCTTGCGATAATCGAGTGCAAGTTTGCCGCACATGGTCGTCTTGCCCGAGCCTTGAAGCCCTACAATCATGATCACGGTCGGCGGAGATGATGAGATTATTAGACTACTGGATGCAGATCCGAGAACCTGGACCAGCTCTTCATGGATAATCTTTATGACCTGCTGACCGGGCGTTATCGACTGAAGCACTCCTTCGCCGAGCGATTTCTCTCTGACGCTCGCGATGAAGTCCTTGGCAACCTTGTAGTTGACATCAGCCTCAAGAAATGCCCGTCTGACCTCTTTCAATGCAGACGAGATATTGGCCTCTGTCAGTTTCCCGTGGCCTTTAAGCTTCTTGAAGATTCCTTCAAGTTTGTATGTCAAATCATCGAACATATTCCATCCCAAAAATATAGAACCGCTAAATATAGCAAATAAACCTAATCTGGCAACTGAATTCTATCATCAGCCTGACTGGACTGATTTTGCTTTCAGTGAGGGGCGGTCACTTCCTTGATGCGGCGCGCGAATTCTCCGTAGTCTCCTGATCGGTAGAATGATGAGCCGGTGATGAGGATCTCGGCTCCTGCCGATGCCACACGCGGCGCGGTCTTCAGGTCTATTCCGCCATCAATTGCTATTTCGCACTTAAGTCCTTGACCATCAATGTATTGCCGTGCTCTGTTGACTTTCTTCACCGAATCGGGAATGAATCTCTGTCCGGCAAAACCGGGATGTACTGACATAATAAGCAGCCAATCAGCATGTTCCAGGTATGGCTCGACCACTTCCACCGGTGTGTTCGGTGAAACGGTGATTCCCGATTTGATGCCGAGGCTTCGGATTGTCTCCAGCATCTTCTCGGGATGCTCGACAGCTTCGTAATGGATCGTCAGGTAATCTGCTCCTGCCGCAGCATATATCTCGAGATACTCACCGGGATTCGAGATCATCAAATGCACGTCAAGTGGTATGTCCGTCTCGCTGTTGATGTACTTCACGAGTTCCGGTCCAAACGTCAGGTTAGGCACGAAATGACCATCCATGATGTCAAGGTGGATGTAGTCGACTCCGGCGGCGGCAGTTTTCTGAATTTCGTCCTGCAGATGGCCGAAATCTGCGGCGAGTATCGACGGTGATAACTTAATCATCAATCTGTCACCGAGACTTTGAGTTCAATCGACGAGCCAAGCTCGACTTTGCTCCCCTCACGCAATGACTGCCAGATTACTGTGTTGGGCAGAAGGTCTGTCATGACCGCGCGGTCTATCCCGGATATATTCAGGCCCAAAGAATCGACAGTCTTTTCAGCCTCCGACAGGACGGTTCCGACAAGCTGGGGGACAGCTACTATGGTCGTCTGAGAACCACGATTGAAGAAAAGATTCACTGACGTTGATTTCGGAACGAGGGATCCTGCGGCGGGGATTGAGTAGACCGTTACGTTGATAGGTAGAGAATCGCTTGCCGCCCATCCTACGCCGCCAAGTTCAAGCCCGGCTTCCCTCAGCTTCAATTCGCTTTGCCGCTGGGAGAACCCAACCATATTCGGGACAGTTGCCATCTCACGTCCGGCAGACTTCATCACCTTGACCCTCCGTCCCTCCTTTACCTTTGTTCCACCCGGAGGTGTCTGGGTCATCACCGTTCCTTCGGGGAGGCTTGGGCTTGGCTCCTCTCCGGCAATCTCAAGTTCGGCACCCACCTTTTCAAGCGCGGTGGTAGCTTCAGTAAGACTCATGCCGACAACATCCGGAAGCGCGACTTCGGAGCCGTGCCGGGTGACCCACGGCATAACAACTGCGTCCGTCAAGAGAAACAGCAGAACAAGCAGCAGAACCGGGAAGAGGAAGTATACCACCAGTGGAAACCAGATAGTCTTCCTCGGAATGAATCTCAAGAAGTACTTTTTCTCGGATTCCATTATCCATTCTTCCTCACTCTAAAGGCAAACATGCCTTCCATCGTGCCCGCGCACGGAGGAATGAGCATGCAACCCTGACTTTGCACAAACTGATGATATTGAAAACCAGTCGGGACATCAAGATTAAAGTTGGGATGCTTCTCCATGAACTCTTCGAAAACCTGGACAGTCTCTGCCGCAGTCAAAGTGCAAACACTGTACACGATAACGCCATCTTTGGCGACCAATCGCGCTGCGCTGTCCAGCAACTCAGACTGAATTCGGCTCAGCTTCGCGATATTCCCCCGGTTCTGCGTGTACTTGATCTCCGGGTGTTTAGCAATTGTGCCAACTCCGCTGCAGGGGGCGTCCAGCAGGACTGCGTCGAATTGCTCTCCAGCGTATGATCTTGCGTCAGCACACTCGCTGCTTATCGAATCCAGGCCGAGCCTGACGAAGTTCTTTCTCATTGAATCAAACCTTGATTTGTCAACTTCAAGCGCAGTGATGTTTGCCGGGTGTCCGCATATTATTGCGAGCGTTGCTGCTTTCCCACCCGGTGCCGCGCACATGTCGAGTATACGAGTATCAGGACCAGGGGGAAGCAACTCGGCAACGATTCCGGAGGAGACATTCTGGACAAAGCAGCGACCGCTTTCGAGCTCCTTCAGATCAGAAAGGTCCGCATCGTTGGAAAGCATGTAGTAGTCATCGTGGAACTCTGAATGAGAATATGATATTCCCTGTTGGTCAAGTGCCTGCTCGAATTCGCGGTTTGATATTCTGAGTCTATTGATGCGGAGTGTTATGCTCAGTCTCCGGATGAAGGCCTCCAGATAGCTTATCGCAACATCTCTACCGCAATCATTGATTAGCGTCTCCACCAGCCATTTCGACTGCGCGTATTTCACGGAGAGCATGTCGACCGCGGCACCTGAGGGCAGGAGATCATTCCAGTCTTTCGAAACCGATGCGACATTGCGTAGAACCGCATTCATGAATCCTGTCAAACCGTCGGTTAGAAGTTTGCGCGTGAGATTGACAGTCTCATTTATCGCTGCCGATGTTGGGACTCTCGATTCCGGCATCAACTGGAATGCTCCGAGCCGCAGCAGATTCAATTTCTGCCGGTTTCGAAGCGATTTCCGGTTGCTCACGAATTTTCCTATAATATAGTCGAGCTGCTCGCGGAATCTGACCACACCGTAGACAAGATTCGACACGAATGCCCTGTCGCGCGCTGAGAAATCCTCCCGAATCATTCGGGATTCTATAAGTTCAGGCAGGGGAGAAGGCGCTCTGTCAAAATCGCACAGAATCTCGACCGCAGCAAGGCGCACCGGGTCGAATTCAGTTTTGGTGGTCGGTTTCATAGGTTATCAGGTTAGGCAAAAGCCGGAGGAATGGCAAGCCAAAAGGCGGGCTATGGAATCTCAAAAGGTGTGAGGCGTTTGTCCTCGATTTGGATCAGGAGTTCTGTGCGCTTGATGGCAAGTTGCGCTATCTCCTCTTCGGTCAGGCCAAATCCATGCTGAAGAACCTCTGCTGGTCGAGCAAAGGTGAGCGTTCCGAAACCGCATGTCATTTCAAGAAGCGTGGTGCCGTTGCTCCCACGCAGATTCAATTCGAGTATGCCCGGTCGAATGTCGATTTCCAATACATCAGTCTTGGTCTTTCTGCTGACAACAAGACTCTCCATTGTGAGCGTCTGATCCCGCCTTTCGGCTGCAGTCTCGCTGCTCATCGGCAATTCGATTTCGTAAACTGACACATTGATTCTCGAAGATAGCGATTGGCTCTTGCCGAAGAGCGGCTTGGTTTGACTTATGTAAAAGCCGTTCGGAAGAACCGCGTTGAGCCTGTCGAACATTTCCGTGTTGTAAGGTGCCTCTAACTGCACATCGAAGTACTCAGCATCCGAGGCATAACCAAGCGTGAGAGGCGGTCCAAATGCGATTTTCTGATGTGGATGGAATCCCTGACTGTACGCGACCGCGATATTCCCTCGCCGCAACGCCCTTTCGAATACTCGCGTGTTGTCGAGATGGGACAGAAACCGAACATCGGCACTCTTGCTCCATTTCACTCTAACTCTGCTGTTCGGCACCTGCAAGCCAGTCTGGACTTTGACGCGCTTGCTGCGCCTGCCAAATTCGACAGAAGAATCTGGCTGCTCCGGTTTTAGTGTCACGGCCGTGGATTGATCGGCTGTCTCCGAATCATCTACTGTTATTTCTCTTGATCGTAGAGCTTCACGCTTAAGAGACTCCTTCTTGATTCCTTTCGATATGTGATCCCAGGGTAATGGTGCATCGAATGGGATTTCTCGATGATAATCCTTCATGCTGAGCTCGCAGGCCTCGTAGGCGCTGAGCCAGAGTTCATATTTGAAATGCTCGCTCCATGCATCGAGTCGAGCGCCGTTTCTGTATGCATGCTCGATCACATCAGCCACCCGTCGATCACCGCGACCGAGAGCAGATTCCAACAGAGTCACCTCGGGGCTGCGGAACTTCACATTGACACTTCGGGGCGACATCTTTGAGATATATTTCTGCTTCTCAAGTATTTCGTCGTATCCAGCCTGTTTCTCCCATTGCCATGGAGTGTGCGCCTTTGGGCAGAAGGGGGAAGTTGTCACATTTATCGTCTTCCTGCCGGGACGACACTGGATCATGCGCGCAACCTTCTTCAAAAGCGCTCCAATTCCGTCGAGATCCTCGTCTGTTTCGGTCGGCAAACCGACCATGAAATAGAGTTTCAGCAACTGATAGTCATTGTCAAACGCCACATTCACAGCCTCGAGAAACTCTTCCTCAGGTACCGGCTTGTTGATGACTTTTCTAAGTCTGTCCGTACCGGCTTCGGGCGCAAGCGTCAATCCAGCCTTCCTGGATGCAGACAATTTCCTGGCGAGGCTCGGCGACAGGCCATTCGGTCTCAGCGAAGGCAGTGAGAGCGTAACACGATGTTCTTGCAGAATCGGCGTCAGCGCAGTGACGACATTCTCGAGTTCGGGATAGTCGGATGACGATAGTGAGAGCAGAGTCAGATCGGAGAATCCCGTCGCTGCCAGCGACTTTGTCGCCTGATCGATTATGTCTACAGGCTTGCGGTCCCTTCTCGGCCGATAGATCACTCCCGCCTGACAGAAGCGGCATGCCCGGCCGCAGCCACGCATGATCTCCACCGATAGACGATCATGCGTTATCTCGACGAACGGTACGATCGGTTTTGTCGGATAATAGTCCGGCTTCAACTCGTCTACCTTGCGGGCATAGACTATGTCCGGCGCGCTCTCGTCAAGTTTATCGAGCTTTGCGAACCTGCCGGAATCATATTCAGCTCTATAATATGACGGAATGTACACACCGCCGATTTTCGACAGACGGGCGATCTTTTCGTCGCGAGAAACATCTTGCGAATCCCTCAGTGCGTCGACAATCTCAACAACAGCGTCTTCACCATCACCGAGAAATACGGCGTCGGCGAACTCTGCGAGCGGCTCAGGATTGAAAGTACAGGAGCCGCCGAGCATCACAATTGGATCATCATCGCCGCGATCTTTGGAGCGCAACGGTATATCGGCGAGATCGAGAATGGTGAGAATGTTGGTGCTGCAGAGTTCATAGGCCACTGTGAATCCGAGCAGATCGAATTCACGAAGGGATGTCCGGGACTCGATCGAGAAGAGGGGGATTCCTGTCGACTTGAGACGATCTTCTGCGTCCGGTGCGGGTGCGAATACTCTCTCGGCTACTGCATAGTCGAGGCTATTGATTCGGTGATAGAGGATCTGCAGTCCCATGTGAGACATGCCGATCTCGTATAGATCGGGGAATGCCAGTGCCACACGAACACGTCCGACATGATCTTTATGATGACTGTTGAGCTCGTTGCCTACGTATCTGCCCGGCTTCATAACCAGCGGCAAAAATTCGTGCTCTATCCTGTCGGAGAGTTTAGAGTCCATTCTGTAGAGAGATACCCCTCAGGCTCCTGAAAAAGAAAAAACCAAGAGCGCGTGAACCCTCTTGGTTCTTTAGAGAAAGTCTTGTGTCCAATCTTAGGCCGATAGAATCTTCTCGTTGCACTTGCAGATCCCTACAAGGCGCGAGCGCATTCTAAAAGACTTGCCGTTCGCCGTAGGTTCCGGGCTTACTACGAGTGTATGAGCAACCGGCTGATTGCAAGTCGGACACATTGTGATATCTTTCTTCTTGCTCGCTTTATCTGCGAAAGATTGTCTTTTTGCCATACCTATCTCCTCTCAGTTCGGGCTTAATATATACTAACGCCAATTTCTGTCAACTGTTTCTTTGCGGCCTTTCTTTCCAATGGTCGTGCAGAAGCAGACCAGTTCTCGCGTGGTGTTACTGGTGTGTAAGCTCCACGTTACCGACACAATCGATTCCACCCTCCTCATAAAGCGCGATGTCAATCGATGAAATCGTGCCTTCCACAGCGAACTCCTTATCATTCAATCTGTTCGCAAGATTCACGCATTCTTGCGGATTCGGCGAGTTTCCGACGGTAACATGCGGAATGTATGGCATATCGAGCCTCTGGTTGCCCTCAAGGATGCCAGTATAGAGCCTGTCGTGCAACCTTGCTATTTTGCTGTGTCCTTCCTCCGGGACAAGCAGTACGAAAGTAAGGGCTTCTGACTTGTCGGTGACGATTACAGTACTTCTCAGGACGAATCTTATGATATGTGTCTTTCTCGCTATATTGCCTACATGGTCAGTGAAGTCATCCTGAGATATGCCTTCCGTACCGAACACAAGTGTGAAATGCGGCCGAACAATACTATAGTTTTTCTCGTGCGCTTCTCGGACATTTTCGATCCATGCAAAATCTTCGGGTGTCAACTCCGGGTAGCTCAGTGCAATCAGACTCATGTGGATGTTCCTCTGGTTCGGTAACAGAGTAATGACATCAGAGGGATCGTTTTATGCTCGATTTCTTGCTCTTCGAGAATTTCAGAATCTCATCTCTAAAGAACGCCGCTTTCTCGAAATCGAGATTCTCGGCAGCGGACGCCATAGCCTGCTTCAGGAACGCGACTTTCTCACTCACCGGCATCTCTGAAAAGAAATCGGGCAGCAACTCCTTCGATTCATCGACAGTCTTCGAATCGGCAAATGCGGTCGCCTTCATGATATCTTCGCGGGTTTTATGAATCGTCTGCGGGACGATATTGTGCTTCTCGTTATATTCGACCTGGATCTTTCGACGGCGGTTGGTCTCGTCGATTGCTCTTTTCATCGAATCAGTCATCTTGTCGGCGTACATGAGCACTTCGCCGCCTGCGTTTCTGGCTGCTCGCCCCGATACCTGAATCAGACTTCTCTCCGATCGAAGGAATCCCTCCTTGTCGGCATCGAGAATCGCGACGAGCGATACCTCAGGCAGGTCGAGGCCTTCACGAAGGAGGTTGATGCCGACGAGCACATCGAACTCCGCGAGCCGCAAATTGCGTATGAGTTCGGTTCTGTCGATGGCGTCGATTTCGGAATGCAGGTATCTTACCCTGATTCCAATTTTGGAGAGATAATCGGCAAGATCCTCAGCCATTCGTTTGGTGAGGGTTGTTACGAGCACACGTTCTTTCTTCACGACTCGCTTGCGTATCTCTTCGAGGAGATCGTCAACCTGCGTCGCGAGTGGGCGCACTTCGATGCTGGGATCGATCAGACCAGTCGGACGAATAACCTGCTCGACTACTACACCCTCGCATTTCGCGAGCTCATAATCGGCAGGCGTAGCAGAGACATAGACCACCTGGTTCACCATAGATTCGAATTCGTCGAAGTACAACGGTCGGTTGTCGAGCGCCGACGGCAGCCGGAAACCATGTTCGACCAGAACCTGCTTGCGAGATCGATCCCCCGCAAACATGCCGCGTACCTGCGGAACCGACTGGTGCGACTCGTCGATAATGAGCAGGTAGTCTTTCGGAAAGAAATCCATCAGCGTAGACGGCCTCTCACCCGGCTTGCGTCCGGAGAGATGCCGCGAGTAGTTTTCGATACCGCTGCAATATCCGATTTCGCGCAGCATCTCGATGTCATAAGTCGTGCGTGATTCGAGTCGCTGCGCCTCGAGCAGCTTGTCTAACCCACGGAAAACTTCAAGCTGTCCCTTCAACTCGGCCTCTATGCCGGTGATGGCGTCGCGGAGACGATCCTCGCTGGTCAGAAAATGTTTGGCTGGATAGATTGCGATACGTTCGCGTTCGCCCTTAACCTTGCCGGTCAGGGGATCGATCACGGTGATCTTCTCGATATCATCGCCGAAAAACTCGATACGGAGAGCTTCGGTTTCGTAGGCGGGGAAGACCTCTACGGTATCGCCGCGCACTCTGAACATGCCGCGCACGAATTCATAGTCGTTGCGCGAATAGTGCACCTCGACAAGTTGCCGCAGGAGCTGGTCGCGGTCGAGCTCCTTGCCGGTCTCGACAAATATCAACTGGCGCTTGTATTCATCCGGCGAACCGATTCCATAGATGCATGACACCGATGCGACAATGATGACGTCTTCGCGTTCGAGCAGCGAGGATGTCGCTCGCAGGCGCAGGCGGTCGATATCGTCGTTGATAGATGTATCTTTTTCGATATATGTGTCGGTCGTTGGCATATAGGCTTCCGGCTGATAGTAATCGTAGAAGCTGATGAAAAATTCGACGGCGTTTTCGGGGAAATAGGCTTTCAGTTCGCCGAAGAGTTGCGCCGCCAAT
>JAHJOQ010000027.1 GCA_018820315.1 Candidatus Zixiibacteriota bacterium
ACCCACGACAGTAAGCTGATCAATGTCGAGCTTGTGCGGCAAGCTGAATTCCGGATTATCGTAATCCGCGACAATCCCTCCGCGCACTCCAATCCCGAAACGCGTTTGGCAGTCAGTGTAGTGCGGAACAAGCATAACAGCCAACACGGCTATCATAAATGTTTTCTTCATAGCCGATTCTCCTTCAACAACAGATGCAAGCACTCACGGATGTTTCGAGAATGATAAACGTTTTGCAAACTCCTGTCAATCATGAAGAGTCGGCTCCTATTGTACTTGACCAAATGCACTATCTCGCCTACATTCTAAATGTCTGACCGGTTCAGGTCGATATCTGTTACTGCGAGCGGTAAATGGAGAAATGAGTAGAATTATGAGATTGGCAATCGGATATATCTGTGCGCTGATTCTGCTGCTGACATTGAGCACAGTAGCTGTCGGAAAGGATATGCCTGCTGGAGAGAGTGCAGCCCCTGAGCATATCGTCTTTCTCACACTGCATGCGGATTCAACCGGCATCTCACTCGTCCGGGCCAGGTCAGTCGAGGGGATACTCAAGGAACGCAGAGATTCGTCTCAAAGAGGCGAGATATACTACGAAGTCGAATCACGTGACGGATCTGTCCTGGCGCATGGCTCAGTCAACAATCCTCTGGAGAAACGCCTCGAATACGAGGATCCCTATGAACCGGGGAGGCTCAGGAGTAAGCTGGTCAGCTTGCAGGAAACTGACTTTGTTGTTCGAATCGCGCACCGGATTGAGATCGAATCGATCAGCTTCTATCGAATCGACAAGTCGAACGGCAAGCTGACGGTTGATCGAGGGAATCTCCTCGGCAAGATCAGGCTTAATCTCGAAAGCGAGATGGAGCGATGAGATTATCCATCTCTGCCCTCCTGGCAACCGCAGTGACGTGCATACTGGCTCTCTATCCGTCCCTCGCCCTGTCACAGGGGACACTGAATCAAATTGTCGATAATGGTCCGGTCGACAAGCGACTTAACATTGTGATCCTTGCTGAGGGATACAATGCACTTGAAGCGGACGAATTCGATGCAGATGCCGCTGATATGATGGACTTCTTCCTCAATAGCACAGTACCATTCTCCGAATACAGCACTTATTTCAACGTCTTCACCATTTACGTCGCATCTCTGCAGTCAGGCTCGGACCATCCATTCTCTGGCATTTATCGGGAGACATACTTCAACAGCACTTATGACAGCTATGGAATACAGCGTCTGATCACAATCCCACCAAACGACTATGACCCCATTTACTCGCACGGCGAGGGAAAAGTATATGATCTTCTCGAAGCGCTCATTCCCGAATATGACATAATACTCCTGCTGGTCAATGACTCTGAATATGGCGGCTCGGGCGGCGTTATGGCTCTGAGTTCCACGCACCCGGCTGCCCCGGAAATAGTCAAGCACGAGCTTGGTCACTCGTTCGGGGAACTCGCTGATGAATACGAAGATTACACACCCGGCTACTACGGGTATGAATCACCGAACACTACTGCTGAAACCAACCGAGAGCTAATCAAGTGGACAAACTGGATTCTTTCAAGCACGCCTGTTCCTACTCCGGAGACCTCGGAATGGCAAAACGTCGTCGGATTATTCGAAGGTGCGTGCTATGAACCGCTGGGTTGGTATCGACCGGAGTTGGCCTGCGAGATGCGAAACCTGTACAACGACTTTTGTGAAGTATGCAAAGAGCAGTTAGTGATATCGCAATATTCTCGTCTCTCTCCGATTGAGTACTACTCACCTACTGAGACGACTATTCTGCTTGCGGAGATTGACACTATCACCCTCAGCATCCAGCCAATGGCGCCGACCTATCACGATCTGGCTGTTCAATGGTACATGGACGGCTCGCCGATCCCCGGCGAGAATGCCACGGATTACCTTGTTAAAGCCGCTGAAATATGCGGTGGAACTCATCAAGTAACCATCGAGGTGACGGACACAACCTCACGTGTCAGAACCGACGCGGAGAATCTCCTGAGGGACACGCATACATGGACTGTCGAATGCTTTTCCAACTGCGGCGATGCCGACGGTAGCACAGAGATCGACATTGACGACGCTGTATTTCTCATATCCTATATATTTACGGGTGGCCCTCCTCCCGTCCCCATCGAAACAGGCGATGCCGATTGCAGCAGCGCCATCGATATCGATGATGTCGTGTACTTGATTTCTTATATCTTCACCGGTGGTCCGCAACCATGCGATACCAACGGTGACGGCACTCCCGATTGCTAAACTGCTTCTGCTTCATCATCTCGGTTCAACCAGATCAGCGCGAGCTCGTGCTATATGGCTTGATCAGGTAATCGCGGAAATCGTCGGCATTTCCTGACATGCCCGCCTCGGCGGCACGAGCGATGTTGTACATCTCGCGAGCGGTTACAAAGTGAACACGGTATTGTCCATCGTTGGGTAGTCTCTGAAGATACTCGAGCATTCTGTCAATTGATGCAATCAGGTGAGAAGCGGGTTCGACATTCAAAAGGCTATCGATGACAAGTTTGACAAATATCCAGTTCGGCTGGCCTGTCACATGAACATCGGCTCTGATCCAACTACTGACTCGTCTTGAATCTGCCAGTATGCCAGGCGTCAATTTGCCATCATCAACAAACGGCACATACACATCTCGCCAGTCGCTCCAGTCTATCAATAAAGGGCTATCGATAACGAGTAATCTGCCTCTGCCGAGTTTTCCGGCAACAAGTTCGTATTTATCCGAGTACAAACCGGCATCATCCAACCGCGTCGACACCAGATATATAGAATTAACGCTGGTTAACCGGCTCGTGCTATGGCGATCAGATTCGCTCAAGTCAAAATAGCAACCTTGAGCGGCCAGTTGGCTCAAGGACGAACAGATTTCGCGATCCAGACGAAGAGAGACAGGACGCTCTCGCAGCACAGTAAAGCAAACCTCGGAATCGACTGTCTTGGCCCATCCAAAGGACTTCAAGATGTCCAGATCGTCATCGAGCATCTGTCCTGCATCAAAGGCAGTATCGAATTCGCTCCGGAGCAAGTATTCCACTTCGCCCAATCCACTCTTGCAGAAATCGCTTAGCAGCTTGAGCCGAGTTGAATCTGCACGTGACGCAAAAGTGATCCTGAATATGCTCGAATCGCTGTCCGTGTAATTAGAGATAACTCCCGCGAGCGAGTCGAGCCCTTGCTCCATTGCGATCGTATCAGTCTCGGCAGTGATTGGGCATACAACGGCCAGTACAATATCCTGTGGACACGCGATTTGCTCCCGATCAATCGGCGTGCTGAACTCCCATTTGAGGTATGGCACTAACCACAGCATGCCCCTATCGCTGTACGCGCGAATTAGAAGAAACAGCAGTATTGCCGAGAGGAGAACACACATTGCACGCATGACACGTGCGATGACCCGCGATTGTCCCATGACTGCCCCATTTTCAGAAACTTCTGTCGATAACCGATTAAGCCATTACCAGCATATTCCACTATAGTTGCCGCCGGCATCTGACACATCGTCTGCTATCCTGACCAGATCGATAATGATCTTGTCGGTGTCGAGCGTCGCAAGGTATTCAAGCTGATCATCCTTATGCCCGACCACGATGACGTCCGACCAACTGAATAGCTCATCAAATGACCCCGCGAGCACATCGCGCAGATTGGGAATCATGCTTTCGACATAATCCTTGTTTGAATCCAACAGATCTGAGTACGATACAGCCTGATCATAAGCAAGAATCTCGCATCCGTTCTCAATAAGCGTAGCACCGATTTTCACCATCGGCGATTCCCGCAAGTCGTCAGTGCCCGCCTTGAACGCCAGACCATATAGCCCGATTCTCTTCTTTCCGGTGGCCAGTATTGCCTTCACAATGCGCCCGATGTGTGCGTTATTGGAATTCGACAGCGAGGCAAGCGTTGGCAACTCGGACATTCTTACCCCCGATGTCTTCAGAAGAGTGCGGATGCTGTTGCCGATAGACGGACCTCCAAACGCCGGGCCCGGCGACAGATAGGCGCCCGACACATTCAGTTTCTCATCTTTCCGCAGCAAATCCATAACATGGTGGGAATCAATGTCAAGCCCCTTACAGACAGCACCGATCTCGTTGGCGAAACACATCTTCACCCCGTGAAATGCGTCACACAAATACTTCAGCGCTTCGGCAGATCGAATCGATGTGCGGATTATCTCGGCAGTTATTTCATCATACAGCTTCGCTACTCTATCACCCGCCCTGTCATCCTGCTGACCGATCAGGATGTAAGGAGGATTATTGAAGTCATCGATCAGCGATCCGACACGAAGGAACTGAGGGTTTATGCAGACGTCAAAATCGATAAATATCTTCTTGCCCGATTCGGCTTCTATTATCGGAATAATCATCTCCTCGGTGGTTCCGGGAAGTACTGTGCTTCTAATGACGATCGTATGGAAGCTCTCTTTTCTTGCAAGAACCTGGCCAACCTTCGTGCAAACACGCTTTACGAACGTCATATCGATCTCTCCGTCGGCATTCGAAGGCGTACCGACAGTAATTATCGACATCTCAGAATCCAGGACAGCGGCACGAGCGTCGAAAGTCGCCCTGAGCCGTCCCGTGTCATAGGCATCAGATATCAGTTTTTCCATGCGGGCTTCATGGATGGGCGAACGTCCTGCGTTTACCTGATCAATCTTAGTCTGGCTTATGTCTACGCAGGTTACTTCATGCCCCGCAGAGGCAAGCGACCCTGCCATCACTGTTCCTACATAGCCTAAACCGAAAATCGAAATCTTCATTGATTGTTGTCCCCAATATTTCTAATGAACTCGGGCCTGTATGCAATTAATAGCTTTACCGGCCGGAACGACTCAAAGTGCACATAGCAAAAACAATACTATCAGATTTGTCAACGCAAAAAACCGTGGAAGGTAATTTGCAGAGATTGTGCGCTATCGACGGTGAAGTACTCACGTCTTGAGCATTCTCGTGAACTTCTCGCCTGCCTCATACGCCTGTGCAAGGAATTTCTCCGGGTTCTTATGAACTGAATTAGTCACTTCTGATTCGATTGTTATCGGGCAAATCGAACTGGCTTTGTTCAATTGGGCAGCCAGGTTCGGCAGATTGCATTTCCCTTCAAACGGCAGCAGGTGCAGGTCCTTTACAGAATCGTTGTCATGCAAATGCAGCGCGAGCAATCGATCCTGGTATTTGTCCAGTAGATCAAAGGCTTCCGGATGCAGCTCTGCGTGACCGTTGTCAAAGCAGAGCCCGAGGCAATCGGCTCCGAACAGATCGAGTGCATATTTCAGAATTATCAGGGAGTTGTCACCGGGCAGATTCTCCGCGGCAACTTTGACACCATTCTCTCCCGCAAATGACGTCAACTCCGAAAGACTCTCTCTGACCTTCTTCATTCTCTGCGATATTCCATCCGTTCGGTAGGAATTGAGATGCAGAATCGCAATCCTGACTCCGAGCTCCTTGCAGGCAGCAATGCACCTCTTGATATCCATGACAGCCGAACGACGCAGCGCCTCTTCGGACTGAGTGATATCTGCGGTCGATCCAAACGGTGCGTGAATGGAGTCTATCCTGATCCCGGTTCGCTGCTGAACATCCGAGATCATGCGCCTTCCCTCCGGCTTATGATATTCGGAGTGACTCAGCTTGCCGCCCAGTGACACAACACCGAACCCTGCATGGCGGATGTATTCCAGCGATTTGTCAAAGCTGACGCGATAATCGTAACATGTCGAGATTGCCAGTTCCATCGTCGCAAAGATATCGCAGGGCGTCACAGTGTCAAGATTATTATTCCGCACGATCAGGCACAAGATTCCGTCACCAGCGGCGCTGGGGTTTTCCTGCTGATTTGGTGTTATTATGGCGGTATGGCATTGGATTATTGGGGGAATCCCATGATAAGGCTCGCTCGACAGATGAGTGTCTCCAGAGCGGCGTGAACTCAAGTCAACCATTGCCATACACTTATAATCCGCCACCTCCTTTTGCGCCGTGTGGTATCGCGTTTGCGTATCGATCTGTTCGTACAACTGTTTTCAGGAAAGGATAACATTCATGAAATCACATTCCCAGCTAATCGTCGCAGCTTTTGCACTGATGGCAATCTTCAGCTTCATCCTCATCAGTTGCTCGGATGACAATCTCGGCTGTCCAGCCGCATCATCAAGAATCCTTGCAGGTGATGCAGATGAAATTGGCCCGCCAGATGATGAAGGTGACGATCCTGAATTCTGGAACCTGAATCTCATGTTTGATGTCGACGAACCGGTGCTGACCACCACGAATGAGAAGATCATCGGCACTGCTGGCGGCACTGTGACTGTCTATCTGGACGGACAAGATCGCACGGTCACATTCCCTTCAGGATTCATGTTGGCGGATGAAATCGTCTCCGTATCAGCCAGCAAAGGTGTGAACAAGATGGGTCAGCACCTTGAGATCTATGAATTCACACCAATCAGCATCGCGCTCTTCGGAGCGTTCCAGCTCGGTATCGAAACCGACATTGAATCGCCTTCAGTGTACTCGACAAAGGCAAAATTCACGCTGTACAGGCTGGTCGAAGACAAGTATTACGAAGTCACGACCGGTCTTCCGAATTCACAGGGCGTGGTTGAGTTCGAACTGCGGAGCTCAATGACGTTTGCGGTAATCTACGAAATCAGCACCGCGCCGTCGGACTTCAATCTTAGTTGATTCTGAAGCTCGCAGGGGACGACTGAACAAGAAAAGCCCTTGGCTCTTTCCTCTTGACGCCGGCAGGCATCCAGCCTGCCGGTTAATACTCCCGGACGTTCGTGTCGCATCCTGCAGAAGACTCAGACGGCACGTTCAATCTGATGGCATTTGTTAAATAGTCTGCTTCTCAGCAGATTGAGCATCACAAGCGAACTCAACGCTGCCGCGGCAAGTATCGCGGCTATGATCGCGACCTGGTACTTGACTGCCAGCATCGGCTCGACTCCGGAAAGTATCTGCCCGGTCATCATGCCAGGCAAATGGACGATTCCCATCCCGGTCATTGAGGCAATTGTCGGCACGAGCGCGGCGCGGTAGGCCGTACGCAATGCTGTCATCGAAGCTTCTTTGTAGGTTGCGCCCAAAGCAAGACTGGTCTCGATCTGGTCCCTCTTGCCGATGACTTCAGCGATGAATCGCTCGGTGACCAGCGCGCAGGCAGTCATGGAGTTTCCTATAATCATTCCTCCCAGCGGCAAAACATAGCGCGCATCATACCACGGCTCGCGACCGATTACCAGGAAGATAAATATGGCGAGCACCGAGAGACTGCCGATGCCCATGGATGCGAACAGAATCAAAGGCAAACGCTTCACCCTAATCTCGAGTCGTCCAAGGACGACCGTGACGGCGAATGCAATCATGATGACGATCAGCGCCACCGAAGCAAGCCAGAAATCAATCTTGAAAACGTACTTCAGCAGCAGACCTGCAGCGAAAAGCTGCAGCGTCATGCGCAGGGTTGCCACAACGAGTTCCCTGCTGATTCGAAGGCTGTTCGACATTGCAAGAAAGAACACAACTACCAGCATCAGGTATGCTACCGCAAGCTGGTACATTCCAATCTGTTCAGCCATTCCTGCCCCCATCTTCATCCTCGAGGAAGTCTTTGAACTGCTGAGCGTCTATCGTCTTTCGCTTCTCTATGATCTTCCCTCTCGCAATGAGGACTATTTCATCGGCCAGAGTCAGGAATCTTGTCGAGTGCGAAACCACCACAAGCGACAGGCTCCCCTTGAGCCGCCCAAACATCTCAAATACTTTCTCCTCCGAATGCGGATCGAGCGCAGAGGTCGGCTCATCGGCCAGAAGCACTTCCGGCGAGAGAATCAGAGAACGTATTAAGGCCACCCGCTGCTTCTCGCCACCTGACAAGATATTAACATCTTGCTTTAACAGTTCCCTGCTAAGCCCCAACCCGTCCATCAGTTGTAGCACTTCGACATCATCCATTTTCTTTGAGGCATTCGATGCGTAGGAGAATGCAACGGCGATATTGTCGCTCACCGTTCCGGGGAACATCACCGGCTCCTGGGATATAGATACTACTTCGGACCGATAAGATGGCTGATTGTAATCACAGACATCTTTGCCAAGATACCTGACACTCCCCGATGAAGGATACACGAGCCCGTTCAACAATCGGAGCAGGCTGGTCTTGCCCCCTCCGGATGGTCCTGCTATGAGATAGAGTTGCCGCGGTTGGAGATGGAGATTGACGGAATCGAGCACAGGTCTGGATTCGCCATCCAAGCTCACATTTTCCAGAGAAAATAATAAGTCGCTATTGCCGATTTCGTTCATCGCGCTCCAATCGAAGTACACGATAATACGAAAGCACAATCAGACTGTCAACAGGAGTGACTATAATTAGTTTACAAAGTCTTTGAGCATCTGCTCGATAGTCTCGCGATCAGGGCCCGGAAACGACCCGATTTCGATTAGAACATCAACTTTGGATGTCTGCTCTCCCGTCTTGTCCAGGAAGCCGGAAAGATTGTCCGAGAGCCGGCTGGCAAGCGTCACGGCTCCCTCGCGGGGAGTCTCGGCAAGCAGCAACCCAATCCTATCACGATCCATCCGCGAGACAACGTCAGTCGAGCGGACTGTCGCCCTGATAACATTGCAGAGCCGGGCTATGAATTCTTCAGCCTTGACATTGTCGGCTGGAAATTTCTTCTGGAGGCGATCGGCGAGTTCGGCCAAACGCAGAGTCATAAGCGACACAAACGAGCAGTAACGCTCAGATCGCTTCAACTCGTGGCGCACAACTGATGCAAAATCATTGTGATTTGTTATCACTCTGTCGAGTTCACTGGATGAACCGCCGATAGCGTCAGAAAAAAACACCGAACCTCCCGCCCGTTTAGCCAAGTAATATTAAGACAGCAACTACTGTGCCTTCAGGAGTGCGGCATCCGACTCAGGTATACAGAGTCATCGAAACCTTTGAAGAATTGCACGATATCAGATTTCTTGGGATAGAGAACAGCTTATGTAATCAACCAACTGTTCAAAAGTTGCGCAATCGGATTCACAATTTCTGCATAGGTTCGGCTATTCGATCTCGTTGATTCTGTACTCTTTGATCTTGTAAAGAAGAGACCTGTAACTTATCTCGAGGATTTCTGCAGCTTTTCTTCTATTCCAATTGACCTTAGTCAGCACCTCCGAGATCAGCCGTTTCTCTTCTACGGCGACTGCTCTGGATATTCTTTTCTTCAAGGAATAGTCCGGCTGTGAGGCTGTTTCAGCCTCAGCAGCGAATCCAGCAGCAACAGGTTGGAGCTGCGATGCCGGCTGATATGATCTCGCGGGCTGGAGTTTCTGGCCCCTCAACAGCAAATCATCCACAATGCCTTCATCTTCCCGGACTATGACCTGCTTGACGAGATTTTCGAGTTGACGAATATTGCCCGGAAAGTCATATTCGACAAGCATCGAAATCGTTTCCCTCGAAAGAGGCTGGAGTTCTTTCTTATAGAGTGTAGAATATTTCTTCATAAAATGTTCTACCAGCAGCGGGGTGTCATCCCTGCGTTCACGCAAGGGTGGTAGATAGATGGTTATCTCATTCAGCCTGTAGAACAGATCATCACGAAACTGCTGGTTGGAAATTGCCACGTCCAGGTCACGATTTGTAGCACATATGATCCTCAGGTCGACCTTAATATTGTTGACTCCGCCGACTCTGACGAATTCCTGCTGTTCGAGAACCTGCAGAAGTTTCGACTGGAGCTCAAGTGGCATGTCGCCGATTTCATCGAGGAACATCGTCCCCTTGTTTGCGACCTCAAATCGTCCCGGTTTGGTCTTGTGAGCACCAGTGAATGCGCCCTTCTCATATCCGAAAAGCTCTGCTTCAAGAAGCTCTCTCGGAATGGCGGCGCAATTGACTTTGGAGAATGCATTGGCCGATCGTGACGACAGCTCATGCAGCATGCGTGCAACGATCTCCTTGCCTGTACCCGACTCACCTCGAATCAACACTGTCAGATCGCTGTCAGCAACCTGTTCGATCAAATTCTTGACTTCGAGTATCTTGGGAGAGTCGCCGATAAATGCATCGTACTGTGACTTCGCCCTTAATTCCTCGTTGACCCGGCGCAGTTCCTTTCTGAGCCGTGCCTTCTCCAGAACAGACTGGAGATGAATTTCGACTTCCTTGACATCAAAGGGCTTGTTGATGAACTCTTCAGCACCATTGTGAATAGACTCGACGACATACTTGGTCTCACCGTGACCGGACAGCATGATGACATCTGACGGAAGGTCAGACTTCTTCAACTTCTTGAGGACTTCAAGTCCGCTCATGCCGGGCATCTTGATATCGAGCAAGATCAACTCCGGCTTATCAGTCGAGGCAATCTGAATTCCTTCGATTCCATCCCTGGCTGTCAGGATCTCATAATCTCCCTCCAGCCCCTCGGAGAGTATCCAGGAGACTTTCGGATCATCGTCTATGATCAGCAGCTTCACTCTATCTTGTTTCATTGCAACCTCTTTGATGCATCTATCTAAACTAACTTATCGGCTCAAGGTTCCGAAAATTAAGCATTTGCATGCGTATTTCCTGCAAACACATGCAATTGAATATCGCTAAAAACCGCCAATGGTCAACAAAAACCAACCTATTGTGCTGGGACGGGTTAGACAGGCAAATCTACGAAGAACGATGTCCCCTTACCGACACGTGAAGAGACATTCACTTTGCCATTGTGCGCCATGATGATACGTTCCACAACGGCGAGCCCAAGTCCGGTTCCCGTTTCTTTACTTGTGTGGTACCGTTCGAATATCTTATCCAGATCCTCTGGCTCAATGCCGACTCCGTTGTCGACCACTTCAACCCGGACATAATCCTTGCTTTCATCCGGATCTTTGTAAAGTGACGTGATGAATCGGACCTTGCCCCCCTCCCCCCTGATCGCATCAAAAGCGTTCATGACAAGATTGAGCATGATCTCTATCATCTCGTTGTAGTTAAGCGATATGGCCGGCAGATTGGGGGCGAAGTCGGAATCGAACTCGATATTCCGCTTTCTGGCATCGGTATCGACCAACTTCAAAACCTGCAGCAGAACGTCTTCGATTTTCCTCTTCTCCATCTGGTACTTGTTTGGATTGGAGAAATCGACCAGTTCTCTGACGAGCTGAGAAAGCCGAAGCAACTCTTGATCGACTATGTCGATGATTTCTACGTCCCTGGATTCTTTGCTGATGCGTGCCTTTAATACCTGAAGACTACCTCTGATGTTCGTCAGCGGTTTCTTGAGATCGTGCGAGATCTCCGACATCATGTTTCCCATGGTCATCAGTCTGGTAGCATTCAGAATAGCCCGTTGCCGCTCATATACGGACGTCGCCTGAGAAGCGATAATTGAGGAGATATATTCGTGATCGATTGCAAACACCTTTTCGGTGAGGCTGCCAAGGCAGAATAGGCCGTGCAGCATACCCTGCGCATAAATCGGGACTGATGAAAATGCGGCGATCCTCTCACCTTCGGGAAGATTGCTCTTGATGAAATCCCTGACTTTCGATGTCCTCTCCGGTCCGCTGGAGACTTCGCTGTCAGTCAGTGTGATCTCGCTCTGCAACAGTTCTGCCGCAGACTCCTTAGCCCATCCTTCCCAGAAAGTGACGACCATTTTCTTCGATCGGTTATTCCATGACATCCAGACTGAGAAGTCCAAAGGTATAATCTCTTTTATTGACTCGTGGATAAACGAGCTCATTCTGTCAAATCTCTCGATCGCCGGAATCATCGACGCAATCTCGTACAGAACAGCGAACTGTTTGAGTTTTCTGCGAGCATCTTCATAGTGGTTAGCGTCGTCAATAGCCATTGCCGCTTGTGAAGCGAAAGTTGTGAGAAGTTTCATGTCCTGGCGACCGAAGACTTCATCGCCCTTTTTATCGGTCAGATTGATGACCCCCAGGATTTCGTTCTTGATTTTCAGCGGCACGCACAGGAAGGATTTGGACTGATAGTGATCCTTTGCTGTTCTCTTGAACCTCTGGTCTTTCTCGATATCTTCCACCATCACCGGCTTGCCTGACTGCGCGACATATCCTGCAATAGACGACCCCAGCGGCAGAACGGTGTTATTCATAACCTGCCTGTCGACTCCGAGACCTGCCTGTATCCTCAACTCGTTGCTGTCTCTGTCAAGGAGCATAATTGATCCGGTTGCGGCTCCGATTACCGTGGTCGCAAGATTGATTATCTGCGCAAGAAGTTCCGGAAGTTCGACCGTCGTAGAGAGCGACTTGCCTGCTCGATAGAGAGCATTGATCTCTGCGATTCTGCGCTTCAGAAGATGATTCTTTTGCTGCAATTCGTTCACAAGCTGCTCGCGGGCCCTATCGGACCGCCGCTTGTCGATTGCCCTGTCAACAGCGAGCTTGAGATGCGAGAATTCAACCGGCTTCAGCAAATAGTCATACGCGCCTTCGCTGACAGCTCGCATCGCAGATTCAAGCGAAGCATAAGCAGTCATAAGAATTACTACCGAGTGGGGATCTTTGTCTTTGGCGGCGCGAAGCACATCAATACCATCTTTCCCCGGAAGCTTGATATCCGACAAAACGACATCGTAATATGTGGTGGCGATCTTCTCGCAGGCAGAATCACCGTCGAAGGCGGTCTCAACCTCATGACCAATGCTCGTCAGAAGCGCGTAAAGGCTGTCGCACATCCGCACTTCATCGTCGACTACGAGGATTTTCGCTGCCTGATCAACCATCTGAAACTCCGTTCCCTGTTATAGGAAGCCGAATGATGAAATCCGCCCCGCCGTCCGGATGATTCGAGGCCGTGATCGTGCCTTTGTGCCTCCTGATAATACTCTCGCAAACAGCCAGTCCGAGACCAGTCCCTGATGTCCCTTTCCGTGTCGTGAAGAAGGGCTTGAAGATGCTTACAAGGTCCTTCTCAGGAATGCCCTTGCCACTGTCATGGATGCTAATCGACAGATGCAGGCCATCGGACTCAAGTGAAATGACGATCGTCCCGCACTCAGGTGTGAAATCCTTGGAGTTCATGAGCAGATTGAGGAATATCTGTTTGAGCTGCTCCGGTGAGGCCATCACGGGAGGCAATTCTGCGCTATAGTTTCTGGTGACGCTGATCCGCTTCTCTTCGAGCTGTCCCCCGAACAGCAGCAGAGTCTCATCGATGACCCGTCTCACATCAGTTTCAACGATGTCTCCCGAATCGGGACGATAGAAATCCAGCAACTGCCGGACAATCCTCGCGATTCTATCAACCTCTTCTCGTACAATCGAGACAAACTCAGTCGAAGAATCTGACTTCTGCGATTCCCGAGCGAGTAGTTCGAGGTAGTTCTTGATAATTCCAAGTGGATTATTCACCTCATGGGCAACGCGAGCGGATAGCTGACCAAGCGCCGCGAGTCTCTCTGTCTGTATCAGCTGCTCCTGCATTTTGCGAAGCTCATCATAGGCGTTCTTCTCACTCTCGAAGAGATGTGCGTTTTCCACCGATACGGAGAGCTGATTGGCGAGAATCATCAGAAAATCTCTATCATCCTCAAAAAATGGCACTTTTGAAATCTTCGACATCACGAGCAGCAATCCGCAAATCTCATTCTTCAGACTCATCGGAACAACCAGCTCGCACTCGCACATGGCCAGCACTTCCACATTGTCACAGTCTGGAAGGTCTCGCACGAGTTCGTCGAAATCATACGCCCGGTTCTGCTCTTTTGACAGATGCTCTATGAGACAGCCACTCCGTTTCAACTTGATATCGGCTCCATCCTTCAGCGAAATGCCCCTGTGCCGTGCCAGTACGAATTCTTCATGATTCTCGTCAGAGCGGACAAATATTGCCGCGCCATTTATACCCATCTGACCAATGATTGTCAGGATTATTGCGTCAAGCAGGTCATCTGTTTTGAGCACCGTGTTCAGGTGCCGGGATATTTCGAAAATTGTATAGAGATCGAATATTTTCCGCTTGAGGCGCTTGTTCGTGCGCGTCAGCTCATCGATCTTTGCATCGAACTTGAGCTGCAACTGGGGATCAGCCGGTTCCCTCTCGACTACGTTGTCCTGTTTTCGTCCTTTGTCCTTCATATCTAATTCATCGACCGTTCACATAGTATGTGTTACCGATTACGGCGCGATTCCCAGATAAGCATATATTTCGCCAAGTGTATAGTGCGATCCTGTAATAACGATATTCGGATCGTCGCCGGAGCGCTCGACTGCGAGCTCATATGCCTCAATCGACTTCTCAATAACAGCGAACTCAAGTCCGAAAGCGATGGCGTTGCGCACCAGCTCCTCCATCTCGGCTGCACGGTCAGTTACCGGCCTGCAGATCACCAAATATCGCGTGAAGCGGGCAAGCTGCGCGAAAAAGTCCTCAAAATCAGGTCGCTGCAATACTCCCAACACAACCACGAACCTCTGCCCCGGAAATAGCGAGTCGAGTGTGTCAGCAAGCGCCTTCATACCGTGAGGATTGTGCGCGACGTCGAAAATCTGCTTCCTACGGCCTTCAATCATATGAAACCGTCCCGGCCATTGGACGTTCCGCAATCCTTGGGAGTTTGCCGAAACTCGATCGACTGCACCAGACTTGTGGAGCGTGTCGAGCGCAAGCAAAGCGAGTGATGCATTCTCGGCCATGTGCCGACCCGGCATATTCGTTGTGTATTCAATCGGTTTGTCACCGTTGCTGGAATAGGAAAACCGCGTGTGACCGATTGCTGTCTCGATGACTCTGTAATGATCATCCGGGATCAGCCTCATCATCAATGAACCCCGCTCGGCGGCGGTACGAGATAGAACAGCAAGAGCAGTCTCATCGGTCGCCGATGTCACTACCGGGATGCCCTCCTTGATAATGCCTGCTTTCTCGGCCGCGATCTTCTCGAGCGTGTTCCCCAGGACATGAAGATGATCAAGTGCAATCTGCGTGATCGCCGACACAGCGGGCATGAGAACGTTCGTAGCATCGAGACGGCCACCCAGTCCCACTTCGACAACACCAAAGTCAACCTGTTCATCCTTGAATGACTGTAGTGCAAGCGCTGTGGCGGTTTCGAAGAATGTGATTCTCTCGCTACGAATGAATTCTTTATGATCTGCAACGAAACCGGCGACATATTCTTCAGACAGTTTCTGTTTATTGATTCGAAACCTTTCGCGATATTCGACGAGATGGGGCGATGTGTACTTCCCTACTTTGTAACCGTTCTCCACCAGCATCGCCTCGATCATCGCCACAGTTGAGCCTTTGCCGTTGGTGCCGGCAACATGCACTGTTTGATAGCTCTCCTGAGGATTCCCCAGCCTGTCCAGGAATTTCGTGATATTGGTGAGTCCGAGTTTGATTCCGAACAGCTCGAGATTCAGTAAAAAGCCAATCGCTTCGGAATACTTCATCTCAATTCAGCAGGTCCAGAAGTCCACCGACAATGCGCTTCAGATCGCGACGGTGCACGATTTTGTCAAGAAATCCATGGTCCATGAAAAACTCTGAACTCTGAAATCCGGGAGGCAGATCGGCGCCAATAGTCTGCTTGATAACCCGCTGCCCGGCGAATCCGAGAAGGGCTTTTGGTTCAGCGATTATGACATCACCCAAAGAGGCGTAGCTCGCCATCACGCCGGCAGTCGTCGGATTAGTCAGAACAGAAATATATGGCACCTTTACTTCGTCCAGTCTCGCGAGAAGCGCGCTTGTCTTGGCCATCTGCATCAGAGAAAGAATCCCTTCCTGCATGCGCGCGCCACCACTGCAAGAGACTATCACGAGCGGTATGCGCCTCAATGTTGCACGTTCGATCGTCCTGGCAATCTTCTCCCCCACGACCGATCCCATCGAACCGCCGATGAAAGCAAAGTCCATGATTGCAAAGCTGACTTCTCTGCCGTTGATTCTTCCGATGCCGCATATCACCGCATCATTCTGCCCGGTCTTCTTTTGCGCCGCTTTGATCCTGTCTGGGTACTTCTTCGAATCTTTGAATTTGAGCGGATCCCCCGAAATCAAAGCCATGTCATGCTCTTCAAGATTGCCGTCATCGAGCAGCAGTTTTATATATTCCTTGCTCGCATACTTGAAATGATAATCGCAGTGACTGCATGTATTCAGATTCTTCTCGAGTTCCTTGACGTAAATCACCTCTCCGCATTCGGGACACTTAGTCCAGAGTCCTTCAGGAATGTCTTTCTTTGACTGCGATATGAGGCCTTCTCGCGACTTCCTAAACCACTCAACCATCGGAATTCCTTTCCCCTAAAGGGAGGACCATCACGACTGCATCCTCCGGTGGATTGCGGTAATACAACTTCCGTCGATACAATTCAGAGAATCTGTACTTATTGTAAAGGCTGATCGCCGCACTATTGGAAGCTCGCACATCGAGAAACATCGCATGACAGCCTGTGGCCTTTGCCTTTTCGATCAAGTGATCCATCATTTGCGTTCCGATACCATTGCCTCTCTGCTGCGGAGATGTCGCGATGTTCGTCAGATGAGCTTCGTCCGCAAACAGCATCAGACAGGCATAACCCACAAGTTCTCCCGACGCGTTCCTGGCAACCGGGCAGTATGTCATCTCGCTTTTGATGTCATCCTCGAATACCGACCTCGGCCATGCATCGGTGAATGTATCATTCTCAATCCTGCACACATCATCAAGGTCGTCGAAACTCATCTCAGAGATCTCTACTTGTATTGTTCTCGAAATTGATTTCCGCCTGTGAAAGTGTCATATAGTATGGCTCTGCGTCGTAATCCGAGTTCGCTTTGCCGTCAAACGTCCTCTCTGCCTCGCGGCAGACTGAGATCAGATTCGGCGTGCGCAGTTCAAGTGGGGCAGGTCTGAATCGATCTCTTATCACCGTGGCTGCCAGTTCAACAAATTTCTCGGCGCCTGATCCACAGACAAGACAGTCCCCGGAGACTTGTCCCACAATTGAATCGACCCCTCCCACATACGGCTCTGCCGCATCGCCTGAAGATGAATAAAACTGCAGATAGAACTCATCCCCTCTGCTGTGAATTGCAACAAGCAACGGATACGTCACATCCACAAGTGATGCCCTCATCGCAGCGAATGTGTCGACTGGTTGAACCGGGATTCCAACCGATACCCCCCACCCAAGAAGCCCCGCCATTCCGATTCTCAATCCGGTGAATGAGCCGGGACCGCTTACAACCGCAAGTAGATCGATCTCCCCACTCCCCAGATCGACCCGATCCAAAACGAATCCTATCCTGGGAAACAGCGGTTCAGAATGCCCGATCTCCTTCCACCTCTGAGCATACTCGTCACCACTTCCGGTGACTATGCCGATACCCAACTCAGTAGTAGAAGTATCTACCGCCAGAATATTCATATCCAAATATAGAAAATGCCAAAACGGATGTCAATTAAACACTATGAGGCAGACAGGCTCACTTGGGACAATAAATCCTTCGCTCATGGTCACTTAGAATTTCAAGATGGATGAGAATTGCCTCCGGTGGAATCGCTTGACTAATCCTGTCAGCCCATTCGATCAGGCAGATTCCCTTCTTGCTGGATGCGTACTCCTCGAAACCAAGATCATCCAGATCTGAGGGGCCATCGAGTCTATACCAGTCGAAATGGTAAATTTGGACATCTCCGGAGTAGATGTTCATCAGACTGAATGTGGGAGAACTTACGATACCGTTGTAACCGAGTCCTCGACAAATCCCGCGGATGAGCACAGTCTTGCCTGCTCCGAGTTCGCCTACAAGACCAACCACTAAACCGCCTGCAAGCTCTTTTGCCAGCCTCTCCCCCAGTTTCACCGTCTCTGAGGGACTGCTTGTGACTCTATCGAGTGTCACCAGATGATCACCGCCTCGGCTTGAGGGTCGCAACCGGAAGAATCATTTCATCCATCGATACACCACCATGCTGGAAAGTGTCAGCATACTTAGATTCATAATGATGGTACTGAGTAGGATAGACAAAGTAGTAGTCTTCTCGCGCGAAAATGTACGTGGTCGAAATCCCGAACTTAGGGAGGCGATATGTTGCAGGGTCCTTCACAAAGATGACTTCCTTTTGATTGCAATTAAGGTTGTCACCGTACTTGTAGCGCAGATTCGTCGATGCCTCCCTCTTTCCCCGGACCAGACTTGCACGCCCCGCGATCACTGAGCCGTGATCTGTCGTGACTACAACATGGCAATCAATTGTCGAAAGGTACTTGAGGATTTCGAACAGGGATGAATGCTCAAACCAGGATTTCATGACCGACCTGAACGCCGTCTCATTTGGAGCAAGCTCCTTGAGGATATCAGATTCGGATCGACCGTGAGCGAGAATATCGACGAAGTTGAAAACCATCGACATGAGTGGAGTATGCTGATAGGTCGATATCTTTCGTGCAAGATTGTCTCCCTCGGCGGCATCGAGGACCTTTGAGTACATCGGCTCGCCTTTAAGCTTGATCTTCTTTCTCTCAAGCTGAAGCTTCATGAGTTCCGGTTCGTGTTTGTTGAGCGAGGATTCCTCTGTAGCTCCTCTGCCCCATAAATCGGGATAGAGATCGTGAAGCTTATCGGGGAACTCCCCCAGGAAAATGGCATTTCGCGAGAATGGCGTAGCAGTCGGCAGTATCGAGCAATAGAAATCGAGATCTACGGTGAAGTACTCCTCGATGATCGGCTGAATAATCATCCACTGATCAAGGCGCATGCAGTCCACAACAATGAAAAACACCTGCCGATTCTGCTTTAAGTGCGGGATAACGTGCTGGGATACTACATCCACCGAAAGATCGGGGCGTTCTTTGCTCTTAAGCCATCTCGGATACATCTTCTCTATATACTTCGCGAATTCAGCGTTCCATTCCTTTCGCTGACCGGAATGCGTCTGTGCGAGTCCCACATCTCGGAACTCGCTGATTTCCAGCTCCCATGTCGACATTTGTCTATATGCATCGATCCAGTCAGACCAACCCATCGGATCAAGAAGCCTCTGGTTCATTCTGTTGAAAGACTGGACATAGTCCCTCGTCAAATGATCCCCGCGAATCTTCTTCGTGTCGAGAAGGCGCTTGATTACGAGAAGAACTTGAGATGGATTCACCGGCTTGGTAAGATAGTCGCTTATCTTCTTGCCGATTGCCTGCTCCATGAGATCCTCTTCTTCGCTCTTGGTGACCATTACGACCGGCAGGTTGGGCCGCAGTTCCTTGATTTCCTCGAGCGTGGAGAGGCCATCCCTGACCGGCATCATTTCATCGAGAAGCACCAGATCGAAATCTTCTTTTCCAACAATGGCGATAGCATCGTCACCAGATGAGACAGGAGTAACTTCGAATCCCTTCTCTCGAAGAAATATGATGTGTGCCTGAAGCTGTTCTATTTCGTCATCGACCCAAAGTATCCGCCTGCTCACGTCCCTGACATTCATGCTATTTCCTTTCGATTATGACTCTGCATTGCTGTCATCTGCCAACGGCAATTCAATTCTAAATGTCGTTCCATTGCCGAGCGAACTGTCCTTTACGAAGATATGGCCTCGATGGTACTCCTCGACAATTCTGTGAGCCAGAGTCAATCCAAGACCCCAGCCACGCTTCTTCGAGGTATATCCCGGTTGAAACACCTTCTTTACTTCGGCGGGGCTCATCCCACGACCATTGTCCACAACCTCGATACAAACGGTCTTCCCGTTATTGCATATATCAGATTTGATCTGAACCACGCCACTGACAGAGTCGCACGCTTCGAGTGCGTTCTTGATCAGATTCTCGAACACCCAGCTTATGAGCTCCCTGTTGACTTTCACAAACCTGCTGCTATATCTCTCAAATAAGATCTTGAGTCCATTTCCGCTGTGAGGAAGCCTCCGTCTGAAGTACTCCACTGCGTCCGACAGGATATCGTCCATATCGACGCTAGTCAGAGCCGGAGTGGAACCGATCAGCGAGAAACGATTCGCGATCCGTTCCAGGCGGTTTATATCGGCTTCCATCCTGCTAAGTATTTCCGCAGTCGGCAAGTCCTCAGATTCGCCTACATTCGGTTCCGCAGGAAGTCTTGATCGAAGAAGTTCCAGCCATCCCAGAAGCCCCGACAGTGGAGTCCCGAGTTGATGTGCCGTTTCCTTTGCCATGCCGACCCAGATGTTCCGTTGTTCAGAGCGCTTGATGTTGCGAAATCCCATGAAACCGACAAGTATGAATATTGCAATTACGCTGACCTCGACGAAAGGCATAAGCTGCAGTTGCCTGACAAGCTTAGGATCGCCGTAGAACATGCGATAAAACAGCCTGTTGTTGGACACGATTTCCACCGACCTCCCCTGAGCAGCAAGATCAGCCAGCACCGCCCTGACTTTCCTGAGCGATGCGCTATCAGCATCAGGGGCCATTCCGTCAGGAACGCCTTCCAGTTCTTTCCAGTATTGTGGCTCGAGGTCTGCGTCTGCGAATATTATGGGAAAACTGACCGAGCTAATTACGCGCTCGAAAATGAGATTCGTCGCGATACCCGAAGTTTCGTCATTGAGCGCGACCTGATACAGGCCGACATAAAGCTCTACATCCTGTCTCGTTTTCTCTTTGAGCTGATTGACAACGAGCTGTGTGTAGTATATGAAGACGATGGCTATGAAAATGACACCGAACAGCATAAACAGCTTGTACGGCAGCGGCACTGCTGCATAACCCGCGGGGAGTTTTCTGGCAAGGTAGAACCTCATCAAGTAATCTCTTCTACTCCTCCGAGATACGGTCGGAGGGCCTCGGGGACTCTGACTGTTCCCTTGCTGGTCTGATGGTTCTCGACAAGTGCGATCATTGTCCTCGGAAGTGCCAGCCCCGATCCGTTTAGCGTGTGCACAAAAAGTGACTTCCCACCGCCTTTGGGTTTGAATCTGATATTTGCCCGGCGCGCCTGAAAATCAGTGAAATTCGAACAGGACGACACTTCAAGATATTTATCGACACCTGCGGCGAAGACCTCAAGATCATAACATTTCGATGCCGCAAACGAAAGGTCACCTGTAGCAAGTGTTCTCACACGGTAGGGCAGCTCAAGCGCCTGAAGGACTGCCTCGGCGTATGTGACCAGATCCTCAAGAACATCCCACGACTTATCAGGGCGGGAGAACATCACCATCTCGATCTTGTCAAACTGATGGACACGTATCAGCCCGCGTGTATCCTTGCCGTGAGCGCCTGCCTCCTTGCGAAAGCACGGCGAATATGCGACATACTTCACAGGCAAGTCCTCTCCCGCGATTGTGTCGTCACGATGGATATTCGTGACGGGGACTTCGCCGGTGGGAATGAGATAAAGATTGGTATCCTCTACTCGATACATATCATCCGCAAGCTTCGGAATCTGACCGGTGCCGGTCATCGATTCATCAGTGGCGACAAACGGCGGAGAGACTTCGGTAAATCCGTGCTTTACGGTGTGCATGTCGAGCATGAAATTGATCAGCGCGCGCTCCAGACGAGCTCCTGAACCGGTGAAGAGAATGAACCCGGAACCGCTCACTTTGGCACCCGCCTGCAGATCGAACAGGCCGAGCCTCTCACCCAATTCCCAGTGTGGCGCCGGAGCGAAGTCAAAGACCGGTTTCTCACCCCACGAGCGAACATCGACGTTGAACGATTCATCGGGACCTATCGGCACTGACTCATGTGGTACATTGGGTATCCAGAGACGTTGCTGAAGCAACTTCTCTTCGACATCACGAATCGAATCATCCATCTCAGAGACACGCTTCGAAACATCTCGCATCCTTGTGATTGCTTCGGATGCATCTTCACCGGACTTCTTCTTCCTGCCGATCTCCTCGGTGACAGTGTTACGTAGCTCCTTAAGCTCCTGCACTGCCGTGGTCAACTCTCTTCTCTTCTGATCGAGATCAAGAAATGCGTCGACATCCGCCTTCTCATTCTTGTTCCTGACAGCTTCCTTTACCAGATCGCTGTTTTCGCGTATGAATTTGGCGTCGAGCATACCAACTCCTTATATCTTCTAACTCTCGAGGGGTTGCCGTGTCGGTGTAAATGTGGGCACGATTTCTCGTATCTTATCGACGACTTCCTCACGCTTCATCTCCAGGGCAAGGCCATGAAGCACTTCGATGTCATCGAGGAGTCTATCATTCTCCGAACCTGTAGTCTGCGCTATCATTATCTTCGGATGCATTGATGGCAGCATGCCTTCATCTTCGATAAAGAGCTCTTCATGCAGCTTTTCGCCAGGCCGCATGCCTATATATGTAATCTGAATATCCTCATTGGGTGTAAGTCCGGCCAGGGTTATCATGTCTTTGGCAAGATCGACAATCTTCACCTGCTCTCCCATCTTCAGGACCACCAGCTGACTGTCGGAACCGATCGAACTGGCCATCATCACAAGCAATGTCGCCTCGCGAATCGTCATGAAGTAGCGCATCACACGCGGATCGGTTACTGTCACCGGCCCGCCCTTTGCGATCTGGTTCGTGAAGAGTTCGACTACTGAGCCATCAGATCCCAGCACATTGCCGAAACGAACAGTGACAAACTTTGTCGTTCCATCTTTCGATAACAAGTTCACCATCATCTCGGCGATACGCTTCGATGCACCCATCACAGATGTTGGCCGCACCGCCTTATCCGTCGAGATCATGATGAAGGCTGCAACCTTATGTTTGATGGCAGCACGTGCAACGGTTCTGGTTCCGATTACGTTATTCTTGACTGCCTCCTCCGGGAAAAACTCCATCAGAGGAACTTGCTTGTATGCAGCTGCATGGAAGATCACATCCGGCTGGAAATCCAGCATGATCTTGTCAAGCTTATCCGCATCGCAGACATCTGCAATCACGGCAGACTTGCGCACATTCGGAAAGTTCGACTTGAGTTCGATCTCGAGTTTATACAGATTGTTCTCGGCGCGATCCAGCATCAGAAGCGAATCAGGATCGAACCGTGAGGTCTGTCTGCAAATCTCGGACCCGATAGAACCCGCCGCACCTGTGACAAGCACGCGTCTACCGGAAATGAACTTCTTGATCACACCCTCATCGAGATTCACCGGTGTTCTTCCCAGCAGATCATCCACACGGATATCCCGCACATGCTGCATCGATATTTTTCCATCGAGAATATCCTTGAGAGGCGGCACGGTCTTGAAACTCACTTTCGTATTGCGACACTTCTCCAGTATGCCTCGCATCTGCTTACTCGATGCCGATGGGATAGCAATAATTATCTGCGAAATGTGCTTCCTTTCGACTATCTTTTCCAGTTCATTGTGGTCGCCCAACACTGGTATGCCGTGGATCCGCAGGCCCTTCTTGGCCGGATCATCATCGACAAATCCAATCGGCTGATAGATCAACTCCTTCCAACTCTTAATCTCGCGCGCTATCATTTCTCCAGCGTCGCCTGCACCGATGATCAGAGTCCGCTTGCCCGGCCTCAGAATCGAGGGCATCACTTCTCTCGCTGCTCTTAACGCAAATCTCAGCCCTCCTGCAAGAACCACCAGCAGCAGCCATTCGATCACAAATATCGATCGCGGAAATATCGGAATGCGGAAGAAATACACAGGAAGCAGAAGCAGCACAGAACCAGCGGTCACGGCCTTAAGAATCTGAATCAGATCATTGATCGAGGCATAACGGTAAAGGCCTGCGTACACTCTGAAATACGCAAACATCGCAAACCTTATGATTATCACAACAAAGACAGTATTTGCCATGAGGTTGGTCTCGGTGCGCGGAATTTCGCCTCCGAACCGTATGAGGAACGCGCCGCAGTATGAGAGCACTATGACAGCAAGATCGAAAAAAATCAGAAACACTCGCCGCTGCGTTGTCATCATTCTCTGAAATTCCACATCCGACATATGCCTACCTGCTATCAGAAATCGGAAATAGTACATGCGATTTGCTATGAGCAGAATCAGAATGACTCCCCAGTACATGAAGACGGGATAACGCAACTCGGCAAGTGGATCGGAGAAATCGACGAGGAGCACGATTAGAATGAGCATTCCAAGGCTCGTTGCGGAAATTACTCTCGTGACCTCCTCAAACAGCCACTGAACAGGCTCCTTCCGATAGAACCTGAACAGGGCAAAAACCGCTATCCAACAGGCGGTTATCAGGATATCCGGGACTATGTACGAAACGAACTGGACAGATTCCCCCTCCGCTCCGGAGAGAAGCAAATCGCTCTTGTATCGCAGCAGGAATATCAGGAAAAAGGCTACCTGCAGGACGATCGTATCGAGTATCAGCAACGTCAGCCAGCCTGGCATACGTGTTCGGAGATTCTCTAGCATGTGCGGAAGATAAGTTACATTCCAATTGAGCGCAACAGTATAACTTCAACGGCCTGGGACTCGGAACGTAAAAGGTACCCCCCTTCTGATCTGGGGGAAGAATGGAAAAAGGTTGATAAAGGAATGGTTCAAGAGCAGGTAAGTCGGAGTG
>JAHJOQ010000028.1 GCA_018820315.1 Candidatus Zixiibacteriota bacterium
ACTCTTTTTCCACTCGACTTTCCAAATTACTTACATTACTATTCCTCATGAGCGTGTCCTCCTGCTCGGATAAACCCGGGTTCTCTTGTTTACTATTAAGAGGATACGCTCATTCTATTCTATCCACAACTTTTGAATATATCTCGTGGAACCTGGGAATAAGTTACTGGAGGCAGAGCAACTATAGAGAGTCTGAGACGTTTTTCAGACGATCATTAGATGTCACGCAGAAGGCATTTGGCACAAAGCATACCGAAGTTGCGCGGAGTATGATGTTCGTAGGGATGATTTGTGACTTGCAGGGAAAGTACGAACAGGCGGAGTCGTTCTACCTACAGTCGCTTGCCGTCGCGACGGACGTGCACGGGCCGTATCATCAGAATGTGGCTGACATACTGACTCAGCTCGGTGTTCTTTGTGAGCATCAAGGGAAGTACGCGGAGGCTGAATCGTACTACCGCAGATCACTTGAGATTTTGAAGAACACATTAGGTCTGGAAAACCCCAAGGCAGCGTCAACACTGGTCGACCTCGGAAACATATATGTCTGCCAGGACAGGTATTCTGAAGCGGAGTATCTCTTCAGCGAGTCACTTGAAATTCAAAAAAAAGCCCTTGGCTCTGTTCACCCAGCAGTTGCAGCATGCCAGGAAGCTCTGGGTGTCATCTACGCACACCGAGGTAAGTATGCCAAGGCGGAATCGCTCTACTGTCGCTGTCTGTATATCAACAAACTGATTTTGGCTCCAAGTGATCCCACTGTGGGAAGAAACCTGCGCAACCTGGGAGACACCTACCTGCTCTGGGGCAAATACGATGGAGCAGATTCATGTTATCGGCAATCCCACGATATCTTCGAGAGGGTGTTGGGCAGTGATCACCCTGATGTAGCCCAGAGTCTCAGTAGCTTGGCAACTCTGTACTTGCACCAAGGTGAAATCGCGAAGGCTGAACCGCTGCTCAGGCGGGCACTGAACACACAGGAGAAAGTACTTGGAACTGGGCACCCCTCCGTAGCTACAATCCTGGAGAAATTGGCGCAGATCTATGGCTCATTGGGGCAGGTTGACAAAAGCCTGGAATGCTACAATAAGTTGCAGCAGTCAAGACAGCACTTCATCGAATACGCGTTTTCCTATGCCTCCGAGGAGCAGAAGATGAGATACGTGGAGAAGTATCCGTTGTTGGAACACTCGCTCATCTCATTTGCGGTTATGACTGACAGCGATGACTCAAAGCGATCTGCACTGGAAATGCTGCTGATAGGTAAAGGAGCCGTCATAGATGCGGTATCCGTTGAGAGACAGATCGCATACTGTTCGTACGATGACAAGATTCAGGAAAGTGTGGAGAGGCACACTGATGTCTGTGGGGAAATATCGATTCTAACCCTTGCTGGTGCTGATGAACTTGATCCGGAAATATACCGCGATCGCTTGTGCACTTTATACTGCAGAAAGGACTCGTTAGAAGCAGAACTCAGCCAGAGCTGTATAGAATTCCAGGATGAGCTTGAAGCCAGAAGATTTACGATGACTGATGTGGCGAATGTTCTTCCTGAAGATGCCGTTCTGTGGGAGTATGTCCGATATAGACCCTTTGACTTTGAGAAGCTTGTAGG
The DNA here is from genome assembly GCA_018820315.1 of Candidatus Zixiibacteriota bacterium. Lineage (NCBI taxonomy): Bacteria > Pseudomonadati > Candidatus Zixiibacteriota > Candidatus Zixiibacteriota bacterium. The sequence goes on from JAHJOQ010000028.1 coordinate 1,622, forward strand.
CGTTGAAGATAGTGCTCTCCGTCCAAGATATGCCGTCTTCACACTCGATCATGATGAGCATGTATCCCTGACCGACCTGGGAGATGCGGACGAGATAGAGAGCTTGATTGGTCAGGCAAGGGACCTGATCCACAGAGCTCAAGGCGAAGTATATTCTCCCCGGGTAGACGAATCGGAGCGACGACTGGGAAGAGTTACCGGCAGGCTTTATGACATCCTCTTCGCGCCAATGAAACACCTTTTGGGTGCCAAGACACGTATCTTCATATCGCCCGATGGACAACTCAGTCTGTTGCCGTTCGAGTTTATTCTTTGCCCGGATAGCGAGTATGTTCTCGAGAAGTACCGAATCAGCTACCTGTCTTCAGGGCGAGACCTGTTGAGATTCGCAAGGAGTCAGGCATGTAGTGACATTGTCTACGTGCTTGCCGATCCCGATTTCGACTGTTCCGTCAATGCATCAGCTCAAAGCATCGACGATGCCTTGCGTGAAACTGGCGACCCTGTTCTTGCAGGTGTGTCCTCACGGGGAGCCTCCGGATGTTTAAACGGACAATTCACTCCCCTTCCCTATAGCGGCAAGGAGGCGGCATCGGTTGCCACGACGCTCGGATTGCATGAACAGTCAAGAGTAGAGTTTTACAGCGGTGTCCAAGCTACCGAGGAAGTTCTAAAGTCAATGCCAGCAGCTCCCAGAGTTCTGCATCTCGCTACACACGGGTATTTCTGCGAGGATACGGAGCTCGATGGAATCACGTTGCTGGAGAATCCACTGCTTCGATCAGGTCTTGCATTGGCTGGAGCCAATCGCCAAGTGAGTGGAGTCGCTGTAGATGATGTACTGTTGTCACGGGTCGGGTTAAAGTAGGCCACTTCGGGTCGGGTGAAAACCGGCCAAGTTGTATGTCAATC